>JBMFPK010000072.1:0-1699 GCA_049969155.1 Chloroflexia bacterium
CCGGGAGCCACCCAGCAACCTCGCCCTGGTCGGCATCTATATGTTTGACCACCATATCTTCGAGGCGGTGAACGCCATCCAGCCCTCCTGGCGAGGGGAGCTGGAGATCACCGACGCGATCCAATACCTGATCGACCACGGCTACTCCGTTTACCCCTACATCCACGAGGGGTGGTGGATCGACACCGGGAAGATGGAGGACATGCTGGAGGCTAACCGGCTCGTGCTCCAGGAGCTGGAGCCGCGCTGCGAAGGGTATGTGGATAGCGCCTCGCAGGTCGCCGGTCGGGTCGTGATCGAGAAGGGGGCCGAGATCATCAACAGCGTCATCCGCGGCCCGGCGATCATCGGGGAGGAGACGCGCATCGTCAACAGCTACATCGGGCCCTTTACGAGCATCTACCACCACTGCGAGATCGTGGACAGCGAGATCGAGCACTGCATTGTCCTGGAGCACTGCCGCATCCTGGAGATCGACCAGCGGATCGAAAGCAGCCTGATCGGCCGGCACGTGGAGATCACCCGTTCCCCCCTGAAGCCCCGGGCCTACAAATTCATGTTGGGCGATTACTCGAAGGTCGGGATCATCTGCAACTCGCGCTAGCCGGAGGAGCGTATGCAAAGACTGCTTGTGGCCGGCGGGGCCGGCTTTATCGGTTCCAATTTTGTCCGCTACATGCTCCAGCGCTATCCGGACATCTCGATCGTCGTGTACGACAAGTTGACCTACGCCGGCAACCTGGAGAACTTGAAGGACGTCGCCGAGTCGTTCGGGAACCGCTATGCTTTTGTGCGAGGGGACATCTGCGACGCACAAGGGGTGCGCGCGGCCCTGCGGGAACACAGGATCGACACGATCGTGAACTTTGCAGCGGCGACCCACGTGGACCGCTCGCTCATGGAGCCGGACGAGTTCCTGCGTACCGACGTCTTTGGCACGTACGTGCTCCTGGAGGCGACACGCGAGCTCGGCCTGGAGCGGATGCACCAGGTGAGCACGGATGAGGTGTACGGGGAGATCCTGGAAGGCCGGGCATCCGAGGAGTCCCCCCTCCATACCCGCAGCCCCTATGCCGCCTCCAAGGCCGCCGGCGACCTCCTTTGCCTGTCCTACTTTGCCAGCTTCGGCGTCCCAGTGACGATCACCCGGGGCAGCAACAACATCGGCCCCTACCAGTACCCGGAGAAGGTCGTGCCTCTCTTCATCACGAACGCCATCGACGATCTGCCGCTTCCCCTCTACGGCGATGGCAGCCAGATGCGTGACTACCAGTACGTCCTGGACCACTGCGAGGGGATCGACCTGGTCCTCCGGCGGGGCACCCCCGGGCAGGTCTACAACTTGGGGACGGGGGTGGAAACGCGCAACATCGATATGGCGCGCGCTATCCTGGACCTCCTTGGGAAGCCGCACTCCTTGATCCGACCGGTACGCGACCGCCCCGGTCACGACCGCCGGTACGCGCTGGATATCCGCAAGATCCGCGCCCTGGGATGGGAATCGAAACACACTTTCGCCGAGGCCCTGGAGAAGACGGTGCGCTGGTACGTGGAGAACGAGTGGTGGTGGCGGCCGATCAAGAGCGGTGCCCACTACCGCGCCTATTACGAGCGGCAGTACGCCGAGCGGCTGGCAAAGCAGGAGATATGAGCGATTCCATTTTTCCCGCCGTCGTGCAGTGGGCAAAGGGCCCCGGGC
>JBMFPK010000072.1:1709-9969 GCA_049969155.1 Chloroflexia bacterium
GTAAATCCTGGCGAGAAAATAATTTTATAAATTTTTATTTTTTTGAAAAGTCTTATAAAGTCTATAGAAAAATATATTTTTTAAGGTGTGAGAATTCTCCTGACGTCCCTGGTGGGGGCGTTGTTGGTGTTTCTCACGCGTGGCTTCACGAGGAGGCTGGTGCACCTGGCGGAAAGGGATACCCTCCGCCGGCAGGAACGGATCCAGCGGGTGCAGACCATCCGGGGGGTGCTGAACACGGCCGTCACGGTCGCGGTCGTCCTGGTGGGCGGTACGATGGTGCTCCGCGACCTGGGGGTGGATATCGCGCCGCTCCTGGCGAGCGTAGGGGTGGTGGGGGTTGCGCTCGGCTTCGGAGCGCAGGCGCTCATTCGGGACGTGCTGGCCGGCCTCTTTATCCTGATCGAAGACCAATTCTCCGTGGGCGATACCGTCAGTGCGGCGGGGGTGAGCGGGACGGTGGAGCGGATGACCCTCCGGACAACCGTCCTGCGCGACCCCGACGGAACGGTCCACTTTGTCCCGAACGGCGAGATGCGGGTGGTGTCCAACCGGACGCGCGGCTGGTCCCAGCTGCTACTGCGGGTCACCGTGCCCTACCACACGGACCTCGAAAAAGCCCTGGAAGTGCTGCAGCGCACCGCGGAAGAGATGGCCGCCGACCCGGCCTGGAAGCAGCAGCTCCTCGAGGGGCCCACCGTCTCCGGGGTAGAGGAATTGCGCGAGAGCGGTATGACCCTGCTGATCGCCCTGAAGACGCCTCCCGGCACCCAATGGGCGGCGGCCCGCGAGCTGCGCAGGCGCGTCGTCACAGCCCTTCGCAGCGCCGGGATCGAGATGGCCCTCCCCACAAGGGCGCACCTCACGCGCGTGGCCCAGGAGGAGGGATCCCCAGGGCCAGGTGCCTGAAGATTGCCGGAAAGGCAAATCACGGATGGCGGAGTCGCACAACGACCTCAGAAAAGTGGGCGAGCGCCTTCTCGCCTGGGCGGAGGATGCACTGACCCCCTTCCCGTGGCGGGGGGAATGCGACCCCTACCGCATCTGGGTCTCCGAGGTCATGCTCCAACAGACCCGCCGGGAAACGGTCGTGTCCTACTACCGCCGCTTCCTGGAACGCTTCCCGACCCTGCGGGACCTGGCGGCTGCAGATCTGGAAGAGGTGTTGAAGGTCTGGGAGGGATTGGGGTACTATGCCCGCGCCCGGGCGCTGCACGCCGCAGCCCGGCAGGTCGTGGAACGCTTCGGCGGGGAGCTCCCGGTGGAACGGCGCGCCCTCCTTTCGCTGCCGGGGATCGGCCCCTATACTGCCGGCGCCATCCTGAGCCTGGCCTACGGACAGGACGAGCCAGTGCTGGACGGTAACGTGCGTCGCGTCCTGTGCCGGCTGGCGCTCGTGCGGGAAGACCCGCGCCGCCCCGAGGTGCAGCGCCGGCTCTGGGGCCTCGCGCGCGCCGTCCTGGTGCCCGGGCGAGCCGGCCGCACGAACGAGGCGCTGATGGAACTCGGGGCGACCCTCTGCACTCCCCGGGCCCCGAGATGTGCCGACTGCCCGCTGAGCGCGCTCTGCCGCGCCCGGCAGACAGGGGCTGTGGAAGAGGTGCCGCGCCGGAGCGCGCGCGGCCGGCTTCCCAATCGGGTCGTGACCGCTGCGGTGATCGTCGAAAATGCGCGGGTGCTCGTGGCCCGGAGGCAGGAGAGGGACTTTTTGGGGGGCCTGTGGGAGTTCCCCGGAGGGGCGGTGGAACCCGGGGAAACGCTCGAAGCATGCCTGAAACGGGAGATCGCCGAGGAAATCGGGATCGAGGTCGAGGTGGGGAAGCGGCTTGCGGTGCTCCGCCAGGCCTATACGCACTTTCGCATCACCCTTCACGTCTTCCTCTGCCGGCACGTCCGGGGAGAACCGCGTGCCCTCGAGTGCGCCGATTGGCGCTGGGCGGACGCCGAGGCGCTGCAGGGCCTCCCGATGTCCGCGGTGGACCGGCGGATCGCCCGCGCAGTTTCCACAGGCCTGGCCGACGGGAACTTTTTGCGGGCCTTTTCCGTTTTTATAGGTGAAAGCCCCCCATAAGTCCCCCTCTCTCCTTTCTCTCTCCTGGCCCCTCCGCCGTGCCGGGGCGGCGGAGGGGCAACCTTTTCTCCTTGCCGAGGCCCGACTCCTGTGCTAGAATACCGTGCGACTGTTGGTCTGCGACAGCAGGCGAGAGAAAGGATCGTCCCATGGTGCGCAGGTACGGTTTTCGCTTCTTCTGCGCCGCCCTCCTCATCGGACTGCTCCTCAGCGGCATCGGCCTACTCCCTGCCCGGAGTGCCCCTTCCCCTCAGACCGCCCAGTGGACGTTCATCGTCTACATGGCCGCGGACAACAACCTGGAGGGCGCCGGGATCGACGATTTCCTGGAGATGGCTGCGGCCGGTTCTGATGCGAACCTCCACATCGTCGTGCAGTTCGACCGGATCCCCGGCTACGATTCCAGTTACGGGAACTGGACCTCTACCAAGCGCTTCCACATCACCTCCGGTATGACCCCCGACCCGGCGAACGGCATCGATATCGGCGAGGCGAACATGGGGGACCCCCAGACGGCGATCGACTTTATCCAGTGGGCGCGCGCGAACTACCCGGCCGAACACTATGCGCTGATCTGGTGGAACCACGGCGGTGGATGGCTCTCCGATTTCTCGCCGCACGATGCCGGAATCGAGGACTTTTGCTGGGATGACACGAACGGCGGCGACGCCCTCACAAGCGCGGAACTCTACCAGGTCCTCGATACCGTCACCGCCGGCGGAAGCCAGCCGATCGACCTCGTGGGCTTTGATGCCTGCCTGATGGCGATGTGGGAGGTCGACAACCAGATCAAGCCGTTCGCCAGCGCGGTCAGCGTTTCCTCCGAGGAGACGGAGCCGTTCGACGGCTGGCCCTACGACACGATCCTGAACGACCTGAAGGCCAACCCGACCTGGTCGCCTGCCCAACTGGGCGCGGATATCGTCCAGCGCTACTACGAATCGTACGGCAACGACGAGACCCAGTCCGCGAAAGACCTCGGGAACACCTACACCGCGCTGAACCTGGCCGTCGACGGGTTCGCCCGCGCGCTGATCCTCTTCGAACCGCTTTACCACGATCGATACGACACCGCCCGGGATACGGCACAGTCGTTCGGCGGCTCCTTTATCGACGTGTACGACCTGGCCTCGCGTGTGAACGCCCTCATCCACGAGCCGGAACTGAACGCCGCAGCAAGCGCCCTGATGAACGCGGTGGAGGCGGCCGTCATCCACGAGCAGCACGGTCCTTCCTGGCCGGGAGCGCACGGCATCTCCCTCTATTTCCCCACCAGCCTGGACAACTGGACGGCCTACCAGGCGCTGCAATCGTCACAGCTGACCTATTGGGACGAGTTCCTCCACTACCACATCACCGGGATCCCGCCGTGCGATCTCGCGCGCATCGATCGGGTCGTCTACGCAGTGCAGGACCTCACCGTGGCTTTCACGCCCACGGTCAGCGGCGAGGCCCCCCTCACCTTCGCCTGGGATTTCGGCGACGGCGCGACGAGCGATGAACCCGCGCCCTACCACACCTATCCGGACTATGGGAGCTACACCGTGACCCTGGTCGTCAGCAACTGCGGCGGGCTGGGGCACGATGCCTGGACGCGGACGATCCACCTCGTCGAAGGATGCGAGTTTCCGGCAGCCATCTGGGATGTTGCCTATACGGTGACGGACCGGCTGGTTGCTTTCGACGCGACCGTTGCCGGAACCGAACCGATCGGGTACGAATGGGCGTTCGGCGATGGGCATACCTCGCAGGCGCCGGACCCGGTCCACCTCTACGGCAACTACGGTACCTACACCGTCACGCTCACGGTCAGCAACTGTGGGGGCTTGGCGTCCGATACCTGGCAGCAGGCGATCCGGCTGCGTGCCGTCCCCTGCATTCTCCTGGTGGACGACGACGAGGACGACCCAGATGTGCGGGCCTCCTACACCGAAGCCTTGGACTACCTGGGGTACGGCTATGACGTGTGGGATGTGGCTGCGCTGGGGAATCCGACGGCAGCGGACCTAGAGGACTATCGCATGGTCCTCTGGTTCACCGGATACCCGTGGGGCAATACGTTCACCCCACAGAACGAGGCCGCGGTAGCTGCGTACCTGGACGCGGGGGGCAACTTTTTCCTCTCGAGCGAGGACTATTTGTACGACTTTGGCCTTACCCCCTTTGGGCAGAACTACCTGGGGATCACCACCTACCAAAACGATGTCCAGCGAACGGATCCGGTCGGGAACGCGGGGAACCCGATCGGGAATGGGCTGGGGCCCTACGATCTCACGCCGCCTCCCGGGTGGAGCGGTTCCCTGTGGACGGATGACGTGACCGGCCCGACGGCCCCCTTCCGCTGGCAGGGGACGGGGCACAACAACTCGACCAACCGCGAAGGACCGTCCTTCCGGACGGTGTTCCTGGCCTGGCCGCTGGAGGGGCTAGCGCAACTCCAGGCACGGAGCGAGGTGCTAGGGGCGGTGATCGATTGGTTCGGCGGCTGCACGACGCCGCCGGCCCTGGTGGTTTCGCCGGGGAGGCTGGAGGCGACCGTGGTTTCCGGCGCGGCGATGACGCAGACGCTTTGGCTGACGAATACCGGCTTGGTGCCCCTGACCTTTGCCCTGCAGGAGAGCCCTCGGTCTGCGAAAGCCGTTGCACCGCAGAACGTGCGCGGCGTGGAACCGGAGGTCGAGGAGGCCGTCCGCACCCTGGGCCGCGCGCGCCTCCTCGTCCTGTTGCGCGACCGGCCGGACCTCACCCCTGCGGCCGGCATCCGCGACTGGGGGGAACGCGGCCGCTTCGTGCAACGCCGTCTGGAGGAGGTGGTGCGCAAGCACGAAGCGCTCTACCGCTGGCTTGCGGAAGCAGGAGCCCAACCGCGATGGCTCCCGGCAGCCGGGGCGATCGCAGCGACCGTGGATGCCGCCCTGCTCGACGCGCTGCCCGGCCGGCCCGAGGTGCTCTCGATCTCCCTGAACCGGACCTTGTCCCTTGGCCCCGCTTCTGAGGGGGAGCGGGCCGTTCCCACGACCGTGGAGTGGAACATTGCCCGCATCCGGGCGGACGAAGTCTGGGCGACGCTCGGCATCACGGGCACTCGAGCTACGATAGGGAACGTCGGGACCGGTGTGATGTATACCCACCCGGCCCTGGTGCGGTCGTACCGTGGGAACCTCGGCGGCGGCCTATTTGACCACAATTACAACTGGTTCGACTTTGTGAACGGTCAGCCCGTGCCCTACGACGACGTGGGCCACAGTACCTTCGGCATGGGGATCGCGGTCGGGGATGACGGCGGGGAAAACCAGATCGGCGTAGCTCCCGGCGCACGCTGGATCGCGGCCAAAGCTTGCGACGCTGGCCTGGGATGCACCCTGGAGGACCTCCTTGCGGCTATGCAATGGATGCTCGCTCCCAGCGACCTCAACGGCGAGAACCCGCTCCCCGAGCTTCGCCCCCAGGTCGTCTTCAATATGTGGGGAGGCGGGATGTGCGACCCGACCTTCCAGGCGGCCGTGCAAGCCTGGCGGGCAGCAGGCATCCTGCCCATCTTTGCCATCGGAGGCACCGGCCCGAGCTGTGGGACGGTGGCTTCCCCGGCGGACCTGCCCGAGTCGTTCTGCGCGGGAGTCACCGACAGCAACGACAACATCGCGCCCTTCAGCGCGCGAGGGCCCTCCTGCTACGGCCGGTTGAAGCCGGAGGTGGCCGCGCCCGGAGTCAACGTCCGCTCCAGCTACAACGACGGCGGCTACGCGACGATGAGCGGCACCTCCTGGGCAGCCGCACACCTAGCGGGCACGGCCGCTCTGGTCCTTTCGGCCGATCCCGAGCTGGGACCAGATCAGGTGGTGGCGACGATCACTTCTACCGCTCTGTGCCGGACAGACCTCTTGTGTGGAGGTGACCCCTGCGCGAACAACGTCTACGGGTGGGGGCGGATCGACGCCTTTGAAGCCGTTTCCCTCACCCTGAGCCATCCGTCGGATGCGCTGCCGTGGCTGCGGGAGGACCCGACCGGTGGCACTCTGGCTCCCGGGGAAAGCCTGGGGGTCGCGGTCACCTTCGATGCTGAGGGCCTGGAACCGGGCCTGTATCGGGGCTGGCTGGAGGTGCAGAGCGATGACCCGGTGAGCCCGAGCATCGTGCTTCCGGTGACCCTGACGGTCGTCGCGCCCTGTCGGCCGGTGAGTCAGACGGCCTTCCTCTGGGAGCCGTTCGTCCCGTTCGTTGGAGAGCCGGTGACTTTCACCGCCTCTGCGACCGGCACGCTTCCCATCACCTTCACCTGGGATCTGGGCGACGGTTCGTTCGCCGAGGGGGCTGCGGTCGTACACCCCTATGCCCTCCCGGGGGAGGTGACGGTGACCCTCCAGGCCCGAAACGCGTGCGGGGAGGAGACGGTGGCCCATCGCCTCACCGTGCGGCGACCCGTCTGGACGGTCTACCTGCCGCTGATCCTCAGAGCCCGGTGAGGGCCGGGGGCGGGGAGGGCATAGATGGTCGACGCGGCGACGGTCAAGGCCTGGGCTCGGGAATTGGGGTGTGACAAGGTCGGGATCACGACCCCCGAGGAATTTCACCTCCCTCTATGGACGCGGGCGGTGATCGTCCTGGGCCAGGCGACGCTGGACGAGGCCTGGGACTATGAGATGCGGCTCGAATACGAGGGGTGGCGCTTCTGGAGCAAGCCGATCTACGAGCGCATGGTGGCTCTGGCCGGCCGGCTGGCATTGCGCCTGGTGGAAGCGGGCTTTCGTGCTGAGCCCCTCACCTTCGAGGACAGCCTGGCGCTGATGGACCTGAAGGTGGCGGCGGTCCGGGCCGGCCTGGGCGTGCTCGGCCAGAACAACCTGGTGGTCACCCGGGAGTACGGCCCG
Source organism: Chloroflexia bacterium (assembly GCA_049969155.1). GTDB lineage: Bacteria > Chloroflexota > Chloroflexia > DTKN01 > DTKN01 > DAOTVY01. The sequence continues at coordinate 8,649 of JBMFPK010000072.1, forward strand.
CGCATCCGGTTCGGTGCGGTCTATACGGCCGCCCCACTGCAGCCGGACGAACCGCTTACCGAATACTACTGCAGCAGCTGTACGATCTGCTGGGGAGCCTGTCCGGACGGAGCCCTGGGCCCCTGGGGCCTGGACCGTTCCCGGTGCCGGGCGGAGTTCGACCCCACGCCGGAGATGGCCCGTCGTCAGGAGGCGGAACAGAGGCATCCCTCCCCAGCTACACGGCTGCAGTGCATCCGTTGCATCACGTCCTGCCCGATCGGGAAAAAAGTCGGCCGGCCCTATGTCCCCGGGCTGGATCCGCCGCTACTGGTGCGGTGAGCGGCCGAAAGGAGGAACGGATGAGCACATGGCGCATCGGCGGTCTGGTTCTGGTGATCGGAGGGGGCATCCTGCTGCTCCTGTCCGCGCTGGCAGACCTTCTCGGTCTGGGGCGCGACCCGCATTTTGGCCCCTGGCAAGTGACGGGTGTGGTCGTGTCCGTGCTGGCCCTTCTGGCCGGCGCGCTCTTCTTGAGGCGTCGGTAAGGTCGCAGGGCGTCGAAAGGAGGTTCCAGTGTCCCGACGGCTGTGGATCCGCCTGGCCCGCGTGCTCCTGATCCCCCTTCTTTTGGGGGCAACCGGGTACGGTGCCCAGATGCTGGGCATGCTCGCCTTCGATCAGTTCCTGAACTACACCGGCCTCCCGCTGGAGCCCCCTGCACCGGGTGCCGCGGGCCCCACCCTTTGCGAACGGGTCGTGGTGGTCGTCGTGGACGGGCTGCGCGAGGACACCTCACACCAGATGCCCACCCTGGAGGAGCTGCGGGCGGCCGGTGCGGACCTGCCCTCCTGGACGCAGGTGCCGTCGCTTTCCCTCCCCGGGTACACCGTCCTGGGTACCGGCGCCTATCCGGATTTGAGCGGCGTGACGACGAACTGGTACGAGGGTACGGTACGGGTGGATAGCCTCTTCGTGCGGGCCCGTGAGGCCGGGAAGCGCACGGCCCTCGTTTCCGAGCCGAGCTGGCACATGCTCTACGGCCCCTGGATCGACGTGGATTACGCCGGCCGACTCCTGGAAGCGGGTGACGAACCGCCGGAGAGCGCGTGGTCCACCGAGGCGCTGGGGCGCGAGGGACAACGGGTGCTGCAGGAGGAGGACGCGGCGCTGGTCTACATCTATTTCGGGGAAACGGACAAGGCGGGCGAATCGTACGGAGGGACCAGCCCCGAATACCTGCAAGCCGCGCGGAACGTGGATGCCCAGATCGCATCGATCGCCGGCTGGCTCGACTGGAGCCGCGACACGCTCGTCGTGACCGCGGACCACGGGATGATCG
>JBMFPK010000073.1:0-9929 GCA_049969155.1 Chloroflexia bacterium
GTAACGATTGGATCAGTGAAGCTTTCCAAATGTCCCGATGCAGCATAAACGACCTCGGGACCCCCCGGCAATCATCCGCAGGGTGGTGGTCTTGCCGCATCCCGATGGTCCGAGGAGCACCACGAACTCGCCATCGCGTACGGTGAGGTCCATCGGCTTGACAGCGTGCAGCTCCCCGAACTTTTTCTCCACCTTTCGCAATTCGATCGTTGCCATCGTGTCCCCCTGTGGTTACTGCCGGATCGCGCCGAAGGTCACACCCCGCAGCAGGTACTTACGCAGGGCGAACGTGACCAGCACAACCGGGATCAGAAAGCCCAGGGAACCGGCGGCGATCGAGGCCCACTCGATCCCGCCACGTCCCAGCATCGTGGTGATGCTAGGCGGGGCGGTACGAGCCCTGTCCGTTGTGAGCATCAGGGCAAACGCGTATTCGTTCCAGGCGAAAATCAGGCAGAAGACGGTGGTGGCAGCGAGACCGCTCAGCGAGTTCGGTAGCACCACCTTGAAGAACGCCTGGATGCGGGTATACCCGTCGACGAGCGCAGCCTCCTCATACTCCCTAGGAATCTCGTCCAGGAATCCTTTCATCAGCCACACGGAAAAGGAGAGGTTGAACACCGTGTAAAGAAGGATCAAGCCGATATGCGTATCGTGCAACCCCAGGCGGCGGTACATCAGGAAGATCGGGATCGTTACCACCACAGGGGGGAGCATTCGCGTACTCAGGATGAAAAACAGAAGGTCTCCTTTGCCAGGGACAGGGAAGCGGCTGAAGGCGTAAGCGGCCAGCAGTCCCAGCACGACTGCGGCCACGGTGGATACCCCGGCGATGATGACCGAGTTCTTGAGGCGGCCCACGTACTGGCTCGGCCCCGTGACCTCCATGCCCTGTTGCACCATCAGGCGCTGGTACCAAGGCAGTTCATCGGTCCGTGCCAGGAGCTCCTGTCGGCGCGCTTCGGTCAGGATGGCTCGGTCCGTGAGAAGGCTGACGAACCCTTCCAGTGTGGGTTTGAAAAAGACCTTTGGGGGAACGGCGGTCGCATCGGGGCGGGACTTGAAAGCGGTCATCGCGATCCAGAGCACGGGGATCAGGGAAATGGCGGCGTAGACGACCGTGAGCACGATGCGAATCGCCGTCACCAGGCGGGTAACCCCGCTGATCTTGTCGACACGGATTGCCTCTACGATGGGAGTGCGCTGGCGTCGCAGGGTCGTTTCCATCCGTTATACCTCACCACGGATCCGGTTCAGGGATCGGATATACAGGTTGCTGATGGCGACGATGAGCACAAGGATAATGTAGGCCAAGGCGCTGCCCAGCCCTGTCTGGAACTGGGGCGGGAAGGCGATACGGTACAGGTTCACGGCGATGAGTTCGGTTGCGTCGCCGGGGCCACCTCCTGTCAGCCCCATCACGAGGTCGAACGCCTTAAAGGCCTCGATCGTGCGGAAGAGCACGGCGATCAGGAGCAGGGGGGCAACCTGGGGGAGGGTAATCCGCCAGAACTGGAACCAGGGGCTGGCACGGTCGATCACCGCGGCTTCGTACAGGTACTCGGGGATGGCGTTCAGGCCGGAGAGGCACAGGAGCATCACGAAGGGGGCCCACATCCAGACATCGACGATCACCACGGCCCACAGCGCCAGTTTGGGGTCCCGGAGCCAGTCCGGTCCCTGGCCCGCCGAAAAACCAAGCAGGTAGTTGAAGATTCCCGACTGGGGGTTAAAGATGAGTTTCCAGAAAAGCCCCACAACTACCGGAGAGAGCATCATCGGGACCAGGATGAGGGTGGTGATGAACCCGCTCGCGCGGAACTTTTCACGCAGCAGCATTGCAAGGCCGAAGCCTAGCAGCGTCTCCAGCCCCACCGCGGCGACGGCATAGCGTCCGGTGGTGGCGAAGTAGGTCCACAGTTGCTTGTCGGACAGGATGCGTTGGTAGTTCCCCAGGCCGACCCATACGGGTGCCTGGGCGGAGATCGCCGAGTAGTTTGTAAAGCTCAGGAAGAGGCTGTAAAAGAGCGGGAAGATGTTCATCGCTACGAGGAGGATGAGTGTCGGGGCGATGAAGAGCCCCTGGATCGCGCGGTCGCTCAGCTGCCGTCGCTGGGGTACTGTCCTGGGGGTGCAATCTGAGATGACAGTTTCCATCCTCTTCCGGAGGGCCACGTCTATACCTCCCTGAACGGTTCAGGGGGTGGGGAGGCGGCTCAAGAGTCGCCTCCCCACCCGTGGGGATTTCCAGCTACTTGATCAAGCCGGCCTGACGCAGAATCTTGTCGTGTTCCTCGGCGATCCGGTCGAGCACTTCTTTCGCTGTCCCTTGGCCGCCCACGACATAGGCCTGGAGCTCGCGCTGGACAACTTCCAGCAGCTGGCCGTAGACAGGGACGTTCCAGAAGTCCTTCACGACCTGCATGGTATCGGCGAAGGCCGGGTTATAGGGCTGCGCCTTCAGGAACGCATCGGAGGCGAGGACAGCCTTGTTGCAGGTGTAGCCGCCGAACTCGGCCCACTTGCGCTGGATGTCCTCGCGGGCGAACCAGCGGATGAAGGCCTTGGCTGCTTCCTGCCGCTCCGGGCTGATGTAGGCGTTGATGCTCAAGCCCTGACCTCCCAGGGCGGCGTAGCGCAGTCCCGTGGGCCCCGCAGGCACAGCGAAGAAGCCAGTGACCGCAGCGTAGGGGTTGGTCGCGGGGTTGGTGAGGGCAGGGAAGAAGGCGAAGTAGTTCATCGCCATGGCGACCTCGCCGGCGGTGAAGTGGTTGTTGCACTCGGCGAAGAAGTCGTTACTGCTCCCAGGAGGTGCGAAGGCGTACAGTTTGCGGTAGAACTCGAGGGCCTCGACCGCCTGCGGCGAGTTCACCCAGCCCTTGACCTCGTTCGTCTTCGGGTCCTTCCAATCCGCGCCCCAAGAGAAGAATACGTTCTCGAAGCCCATGGTGATGCCATCATAGTCCTTTTGGGTGTAGATGGCTACACCATAGAGCCCTTTGTCGGGGCGAGTGAAGAACTCGGCGATCTGGTAGAGCTGTTCCCACGTCTTGGGTACGTCCAGGTCGTAGCCATACTTGGCCTTGAAGGCCGCCTTCTCCTCGGGGTTCTCGAAGAGGTCCTTTCGGTAGGCCCAGCCGACCGCGTCACCCTCGGTGGGGTACGCCCAGTAGCGGCCCGAACCGGTCGGGTACTCGCCGTAGTAGGTCAGGGTTGCCTCGGTGACGGTCTTGTCGATACCTTCGCTCTTCAGAAAGTCGGTCAGCTCGAGGTAGTGGCCCTGCGTGGCAGCCTGTCCGAGCCACTGGCTGTCGCCCACGACCATATCGAAGGCCGTCCCGTGGGCAGCCCACTCCGCCGCGACACGGTTATAGAAGCTCCCCCAGGGCTCCTGAATGACGGTGACCTTGATGCCGGTTTCCTGTTCGTAGAGCTGACCGATCTTCTGGAGGTAGTCTGCAGGGTCCCACTGGGCCCACATGATGGTCAGCTCTTTGACGGCTGGGCCCGTGGTGGGCTGGGCCGCCGGCGGAGTAGTGGCCGGCCCGCAGGCCGCAAGGGGCAGAACCATGATGAGCACCAGCAAGAGCGCGAGCTTCTTCATCTTGTCCCTCCTTCAGGCTCAGATCTCCGGCACTCGAAACGCTCCAGCTAGCAAGGTTCCGCGCCACACCTCCTTTCTGGTACCTCTCTCCGGGCCGTGTGCATCAGCGGAGCCTTCACGAGCCGGCACGTGCGACCACGCTTCCGGGTTCGGCCAGGATCATCTGGTAGACTGCGGCCACGCCACCGATCACGCAGGCATCGAACCCGTGCTGTGCCAGGACGACACGGGTCGCCTCGCGGCTCCAGCGCAGCACGCGCCTCTCCATCTCCTCCTGGACGGCCGGGTAGAGAAAGTCCCAGGCCAGGCTCAGGATGCCACCAAAGACCACCAGTTCGCGTTGACCAGCGAAGCGATCCCGATCCCCAGGTCGTGCCCGATCTTCTCGAATGCCTGAAGCGCGACCGCATCCCCGCTTCGGGCCGCCTGGACCACCATCGGTACAGTGAGCTGCTCCAGGTCACCACCGGTCCATTCCTGCAGGCAGCTTCGTCCCCCTTGCTCAATCGCCTGGCGCACGTGGCGAAAGAGCGCGCGCTGGCTCACCTGCGTTTCCCAGCAACCCCGATTCCCGCAGTTGCAGGGTTCCCCGTCTGGGTCCATCGTCATATGGCCGAACTCTCCTGCAACGCCGGTCACACCGGTAAAGACCACGCCGTTGTGCACGACCGCGCCGCCCAAGCCCACACCAGCGCTGATGTAGAGCACCTCTTGGTACCCCTGAGCCGCACCGAAGTAGTGCTCCCCCAGCGCGGCCATGTTCGCCTCGTTGTCGACGAACGGCAGGATGCCGAACGACGTGAGGAGGATCTCCCCAAGGGGGACGTTTTCCCACCCCAGGTTGGGGGCAAACAGGAGGGTGCGGGAAGCCCGGTCCACCAGGCCGGGCACGCCGAGCGCGAGGCCCAGGAAGGTCCCTTGGACCTGGCGCCCTGCTTCGTCCGCCTGATGCAGAAGGGCCAGCGCTCGATGGATGATCTCGCGCTGGCCCATCTCGGGATCGATTTCTTCCTTGTGACGCCAGATAATGCGAGGGGCAAAATCGGTACAGATCACGGAGATAAAGTCGACGCCGATTTCCCCGCTGAGGATGTACCCCGCCGCCGGATTCAACGCCAACATCATCGCCGGCCGTCCGGCCCCGGCAGATTCCAGGCCGATCTCGCGCACGAACTGCCGCTCGATCAGCTCTCCTACTAGGCTGGAAACGGTCGTCTTGTTCAGGCCGGTCAGCTGGGCCAGTGCCGCCCGGGAGATCGGTGCCTGTTCGCGCAAGTGGCGCAGGATGGCCGAAAGGTTCATCTGCCGGACATAGGTCTGATCGCCGGTCTGATATCGGTTGCGCTGGGGCATTCGGACCCCCGTAAGGCCAATTAGTTGGTTGAGACAACCAACTAAATTATACCACGCGGGCCGTGCGTTGTCAATACCTCGCGACGACGATTCCATGTTATAATTGCAGCGGAAGCGCACCGGCCGGTGCGCGGGCGAGGAGTGCGATGCCGACGAACCTGCCGCCCGAGTATTTTCAGATCTACGACCGCTTCCGTGCCGCGACGACCACCGCGGAACGGATCGCCTGCCTTCAGGAGCTCTTGAGTGTTATCCCCAAGCACAAAGGCACGGAAAAACTGCGCGGGGACCTGAAACGGAAACTCGCCAAGCTGCGGGCGGAAGCCCAGGCACCGCGGAAACGGACACAGCATGAAAGCGCTTTCCTGATCGAACGCGAGGGGGCTGGCCAGGCGGTGGTCGTGGGGCCGGCCAACGTCGGCAAGTCTTCGCTTGTCGCCGTGCTGACCAACGCCACGCCGGAGGTTGCGGACTATCCCTACACGACCTGGGAGCCTACCCCGGGCATGATGCCCTTGGAGAACATCCAGGTGCAGCTGATCGATACGCCACCGTTGAGCCGCGAGTTCATGGAGCCGCAGCTGCTGCAGCTGATCCGCCGGGCAGACCTCGTGCTCCTCATGGTCGATCTCCAGGCTGACCCATTTGCGCAGCTGGAAGAGGCCGTGGCCCTCCTGGAGGAACATCGTATCGTGCCCGCGCACCGCCGGGAGCGGTTCTCGGACGCCCGCGGAATGGCTTTTCTTCCCTTCCTGGTGCTTGTGAACAAGTGCGACGACGAAGGCACGGATGAGGATTTTCAGATCTTCCGTGCCCTCCTCGAGGAGGAGTGGCCCTTGCTGCCCATCTCGACCGCGACCGGCCGCAACCTGGAGCTGCTCAAGCGAGCGGTCTTTGACCTCCTGGGCATTGTGCGTGTCTACACCAAAGTTCCTGGCAGAGAGCCGGATCTGGATGCGCCCTTTGTCCTGAAGAAGGGGAGCACGGTCGCCGATCTGGCCAGCAAGATCCACAAAGAGTTCCTGGAGAAGCTCAAGTGCGCGCGGATCTGGGGCAGCGCTCTCTTCCCTGGCCAGGTGGTGCAGCGGGACTATGTCCTTCAGGATGGAGACATCGTCGAGCTCCACGTGTGAGCGTCAGATGTCCAGGTTGCGCACGTTTGCCGCGTGCGTCTGCAGGAAGCGCCGCCGGGGCAGCACCTCGTTCCCCATCAACACCGAAAACGCCTCTTCTGCTTCCACCACGTCTTCCAGCGTCACCTGGTAGAGGACGCGCCTTTCCGGGTTCAAGGTCGTCTCCCACAGCTGCTGGGGGTTCATCTCTCCCAAGCCCTTGTAGCGCTGGATGGTCACCTTGCGGCCTTCGGGAAGGCGCGCGAGGTACTGCTCCTTCTCTTCCTCGCTGTAGAGCCAGATGTCCTTCTTGCCGTCGTTGATGCGGTAGAGCGGGGGCTGGCAGAAGTACAGGTGCCCGTGCTCGATGAGCGGCTGCATATAGCGGAAAAAGAAGGTCAGGAGCAATGTGCGGATGTGGCTTCCGTCCACATCCGCATCTGTCGCGATCAGGATCCGCCCGTAGCGCAGGCGGCTCAGGTCGAACTGTTCACCGATGTTCGTTCCGATGGCCGTGATGAGGGCACGGATTTCCGCGTTGTCCAGCATCTTGTCCAGACGGGCCTTCTCTACATTCAGGATCTTGCCCCGCAGGGGCAGGATCGCCTGGAAACGCCGATCGCGGGCCTGTTTCGCACTTCCTCCTGCCGACTCGCCCTCGACGATGATCAGTTCGGCCTTTTCCGGGTCGCGCTCCGTGCAGTCCGCCAACTTGCCGGGGAGGGCAAAGCCATCGAGCGCGCCCTTGCGCACTACAAGGTCGCGCGCCTTGCGCGCCGCCTCGCGGGCGCGCATCGTGGTGAGGCATTTTTCCAAAATGCGCCGCGCGTCCTGCGGGTTCTGATCCAGGAAGGCGCCGAGCCCCTCCACCAGCGCTGCCTCGACAAAGGCCTTGACCTCGCTGTTCCCCAGTTTGATCTTGGTCTGGCTTTCGAACTGGGGTTCGAGCAGCTTCACGCTGACGATCGCCACCAGCCCCTCGCGGACATCTTCCCCGCTCAGGTTCGGGTCGCTTTCCTTCAGGATCCCGGCCCGCCGGGCATAGTCGTTCAGGCAACGCGTCAATCCCGCGCGGAAACCGGTGAGATGGGTCCCGCCCTCGATCGTGTTGATGTTGTTGGCGAACGAAAGGACCAGCTCCCGGTAGGAATCCGTGTACTGGAGGGCGATCTCGACCTGTGTGGAATCGATCGTGCGCTCGATGTAGACCGGCTGCGAGTGCAGCGGTGCCAGGCCGCGGGTGAGGTAGCGCACGAAGGAAAGGATGCCTCCTTCGAAGTAGAAGGTCATCTCACGGTCGATGCGTTCGTCGAGGAAATGGATGCGCAGACCTCGGGTCAGGAAAGCCATCTCGCGGAAGCGCTGCGCGAGCGTCTTGAAGTGGTAATCGATCTGGTCAAAGATCTCCCGATCGGGAAGGAAGGTGATCTTGGTGCCCGTTCCCTCGGCCGGCCCGATGTCGGTGACCGGCATTGTGGGTTGACCCCGGCGGTACTCCTGTGCGTAGCGTCGCCCGTTCCGGCATACTTCTACGCGCAGCCATTCCGAAAGCGCGTTCACCGCAGAGACACCTACCCCGTGCAGTCCAGAGGCGACCTTGTAGCCTCCCTCCCCGAACTTGCCCCCGGCGTGCAGTTTGGTCATCACCACTTCGAGGGCCGAGCGCTTTTCCTTGGGATGCTCGTCCACCGGGATGCCACGGCCGTCGTCCTCCACAGTGACGCTCGCATCGGGGTGGATCGTGATCTCAATGTTCCGGCAATAGCCGGCCAGCGCCTCGTCCACGCTGTTGTCGACGACTTCCCACACGAGGTGGTGCAGGCCGCGAATGTCGGTAGACCCAATGTACATACCGGGCCTCCGGCGTACGGCCTCTAACCCCTCCAGCACCTGGATGTCCTTCGCCTCGTACGAGTGTCGCACCGGACCGAGCATCGCAGTTCCCCACAAAGCGAACGTCTGTTCGAATTATACCACGGCCTAGGCTGTTTGTCTAGCCCCTCTCCTGGTTTCCGGCAAGCCAAATGCGCAGCCTGTCCCGGTAGAAAAGCAGGCCGGCCGTGGTCAACCCTCCGACGATGTAGGCGTTGCCCAGAATCCCCAGGCCCACCCCGACCGGATGGCTGGCCAGTCGCTGCCAGAGGGCCACCGTCCCCATCCGCACAAAGGTGATCAGGAAGATGAACCAAATGCTTCTCCAGAAGCTGGAACGCACCACCTGCAGGCTGTAGTAGATGGCCCGCAACGGCCCGACCCCGCTGAACGCGATCGCCGTCGGAGCAAAGTAAAGGTACAGCCCGATCCAGAACAGGAAGGCCAGACCGACAAGGGAGATCAACGTGGCGAGCCCCGGGAAGGCTATGGCGGCGACGCTGGCAACGAATCCGGCCGGGAGGAGAAAGACGATCCCTCCGAAGGCGATCACCGCAAGGAGACGCACCATACGCCCCCAGGTGCGCACCACGCGCCGCATCAGACTCCCTGGCTTTTCCGCGTTGCCTCGGACCAGCTGCGCCAGTGGGGTCACATAGAGGCTCCAGAAGAGCAGACCGACGAGCACTGCCGCCAAGGGCAACACCAGGGCCCACCCTGGTTCCGGCGCCCAGCGCGGCGGAGCATAGCCCGGTGGCCCGGCCGTGCCGAGCCGGGGGATCAGGAGAGGCAGGACGTATGCCGAAAGGAAGTGGCTCAAGTTCGCCGTTTCCCCCCACGTCTTGAGCGCTTCGAGCACCTGGGCGTTCCGCGCCGGGTCGACCTGAGGCACACCGGCCACCGCGGCCCGCAGCACGTCGGCCAAGCGCTGGGGGGAGATGCGAGGGCCTAGCCAGAGGAAGAGGTCCAGCCCGATGGGCACTGCGAGCGCCCAGAGCCGTCGGTTCAGCGTCGCATATCCCTCGATAAGCGGCTCGATCAGCCGCCGCAGTCCGCCAGGCAACGTCGGACGTTCCAAAGGCTCACCTCCGGGCGCATTCTAGCACAAGAGTGCCGGATGGGCAATCGGGGCGCCGGCTGCTCCCGCTCCCAACCGCCCTCCGGTGCACGGGGGGCCGCATCGAGCCTGCCTGTAGGACGGCGCTTGACAGAAGAGTATAATGGAAATAAAGTTGATCCTGACCTCCGGCGGGGATATGATCTTCCAGTACAACGACGGTGGGGTGCAGAACTGCAGCAACTCCGTGGAGGGGGTCCAGGGCAACAATGTCCCCGGCGACCACGGGTTACAGTACACCTGCCGCCAGGCGAACTCCTGCCCGGACGGCACCGCTTTCAAGATCGGCCTCCCCACCGGGGTGATCGTCCTCCCGGATGTACATAGCCCAGCAGCGTGCCCCGGCGAGGCAGTTCTCCATCCCTTCACGGCGATGAACTACACCGGTTCGCACGAGGTGTTCAACGTGACCTACACCGGCAACGTGTGGCCCGTTGAAGATCCCAGCGGCGTCGGCCCCATTTCCCAGGGTGGATCCGCTCCCCTCCCAGCCACGGTGGCCATCCCGCTTGGGCAGTCTCCGGGCGACTGTGATACGGTGAATATCCTGGTCGAGGGCGCAACAACCGGCTACACGGACACGGCGAGCGCCGAGACTTCGTCCGCGTGGGCGGTGTCTGGGAACCTCAAGCGCCGGCTCTATTCGTGACAATGGACGATGTCGTGGTCCACTGGCAGGGCAAGACGTACGTGGTCGGCGGCTACGGCGCCAACGGGGCGGTCGGCATCTACGACCCGGTGATGGATAGCTAGATGAACGGTGTAAGCGAGCCGTCCCCAGTCATCCAGTACCCCGCCCGCGGGCTTTCCTACAAACGGCCTGTGGGCGCACAATGTGCTCTCCTTGGGGAAGCATCTTGCCGGCCTGTCG
>JBMFPK010000074.1:0-9873 GCA_049969155.1 Chloroflexia bacterium
GGACGAGCTACCCGGCGCTTTCGGAGACGATCGTTGTAGAATCGGCAAGGGAAGAGGTGCTGGCCGCGTTACGGATCTGAAGGGGGAACCCTGTGGCAGACCTTCTTGCACGAACGACCGACGCTTCTCTCCTGCGGGCGGACCTGCACGTCCATACGGATACGTCGCCCGATAGCCTGCTGACCCCGGAGCGACTGGTGGCGCTCTGCATGCGCCGGGGGATCCGCTGCCTTGCGATCACGGACCACAACCGAATCTCCGGCGCGTGGGAAGTGGCAAGGGCAGCGCCGGAGGAGCTGCGGGTGATCGTGGGCGAGGAGGTGTGCACCGCCCAAGGCGAACTGCTTGGCCTGTTCCTCACGGCGGAGATTCCCCCGGGGCTCAGTGCCCTGGAAACCGCGGCGCGCATCCGGGCACAGGGCGGGTTGGTCGGCCTTCCGCACCCGAGCGACCGCTTCCGGCACGTGCTGCCGCCCGAAGCGGTGCGTGCGCTGATAGAAGCCGACCGGCTCGACTTTCTGGAAGGCCGCAACGGCCGCGTGCTCTTTGCACAAGACAACCGGCAAGCCGAGGCCTTGGGGTATATGCTCGGCCGGCCGCTCAGCGCCGGATCCGATGCGCACTGCGGCCTGGAGGTCGGCCGGTGTGGCGTGCTCCTCCCCCCATTTGACGGACCGGAAAGCTTCCTGCGGGCGCTGGAAGAGGGGCGACTCTGGGGGGACCCCGGCCCGGCCTGGATGCACCTGAGCAGTATCCTGGCCCGGCTCCGAGGTCGCTAAAGCGCGCGGATGCTCCGCCCCTGCGGGTTAGATCTTCCCTCAAAGGCCGTTTCTTACGACGCTCGGCGAGCGGGTACGGCCCGTCGCCTGCAGCGAAAGCCGCCGGGAGATCCCGCCCCCGCACGGGCCGGGCGCCTACAGCGGCGTCGGGCCGGAGCACACACCCTTCCGCCCCTCCGTGTGCACCCGGTGCCGTCAGGCATCCGTCCAGGATGGCCGGGGGCCCCCTACGCGCCCTCCCATCCGGACTTGTTCAGCCGCCTCGCGAGTTTTCCCCCGGCGGTTACAGCGGGCCGGCTCGGCCGGTGCCGAATGCTCGGAACCGTCGCATTGCGATCCCCCGGGTCGTCACCCGTCGTCCGAAGGGATCCCGCTATTCCGGCTCACCCGGCAGTTTCGGGCCGGAAAGAAGCCGCGGCCTGGTCCGAACGCGGCTTCGAGGCAACCCGGCCTCGCCGGGCCTGCGCAGCCGGCGGATCATCCACCTGCACCCGGCGACCCGTTGGGTGACGACACACGCACGCGCGTGCTGCGCCGGAAACAGGGAGCCATCCGCCTGCCTTTTGTCGACCCCCGCGTAACTGCGGCTGTTTGCCCAAGCGACGCTCGTGCGGTCTTGCCACTACCGTTGACAATATGCCTCAACAGTGGTATACTTTCATTTGGAGGGAGCGATGGAAGATCGGATCCGACTTGAACGGATCCCGCGCGGCTACCGATGGGCCGCCGTGGCGGTGCTCTTTGTGCTGAGCTGGGCGGCGTATCGGGGGCGGCCGGACGGCCGTCTGCACCTCTACTTTCTCCCGGTGGGCCAGGGGAACGGCATCCTCGTGGTGTCACCTCGTGGCCACACGCTCCTGATCGACGGCGGGCCGGACGGCAAGGCCCTTGTGGCTGCGCTTGGGCGGAGGTTGCCCTTCTGGGAGCGGGAGCTCGACTGGGTGCTCCTCACGGAGACGACCCCCGCACAGATGGCGGGACCGGTGGCTGCGCTCGAGCGCTACCGGGCGCTCGGGGCCGGCCGGCCCGGCCGCGCCCGCCCCGGCCCGGGCTGGCAGCGCTGGCTGGAGCTCCTGGCCCACCAAGGGGTAGAACCGGTGCCGCTCGGCCGCGGCGCCCGGATCGCGCTGGAGGATGGGGTCCTGCTCGAGGTGCTCTTCCCGGGGCCCCAGCCCCTAGAAGGCGTCGATCCCGGGGCGCGCAACGATTCCCTGGTCCTGCGCCTCTCCTACGGAGCCTTCCGTGCCCTGATCGCGGGCGCGGCCGGGCCGGCCGCTCAACAGCGCCTCCTGCTGCTCGAGCCCGACCTGGGCAGCGCGGTGCTGCTCGTGCCCCGGCAGGCCGGGAACCGCGCCCTGGACGGCCGTTTCCTGCAAGCCGTGCATCCCGCGCTCGCCATCGTCTCCGCAGGCACCGGGTACCACGAGGGCCCGGACGCGCGTACGCTCGACCAGATCCGTTCGGCGGGTATCCCCTGCTACCGCACGGACCGCGAGGGGACGATCGAAGTGCGCACCGATGGATCTCGCCTGGACATCCGCAGCGATCGCCGGCCTTGGCAGACCTTCGCACTGGCCGCCGCCCCCGAGTGCCGGTAAGGGCAAGGGATAAGTCCGACTGAGGGCCGCGCGGCGGGCCAGCTCGAGAAGCCGCCCCGAGCGCCGGTAAAGGCAAGCGGGCGAACCCAGGAGGCCGCCCACCCCGAGGGCAAGCGCAGCGCAGGCCGAGGCCCTCGGAAACCACGCCACCGACTCTTGGGAGCCTTGTACCCCGGACACCGAAGGAGCGCCCCGTCGAGTGCCCGGCGGTCTCGGATTGCCTTGGAGCAACGGGCGGCTCGCGCAGGTTCGACGATGCCCCCTCCTCGGCGACGATCTGGGTTGCCTTGGGGCAACTCAGACTGCCTGCAGGGCTTCTGGACGGACAGCCTGTCGCAATCGAGCTCCTGGGGCGCCCCACGGCATCGGCCCTACTGATGTGGCAGTTCGGGCGTTTGGGGAGAACGCGGGACCAGGCTCCTGGGGCTGCCTCACAGCAGACGGATCGCCCGGCAGGGGCGGGGATCGCTTTGTGAACTCACTCCCGCCTGAGCAGGTCACGCAGCGAAAAGGACGCGGTGCCCCGGACGCGTCCTTCGCCGGTGAGCTCTTCCGCGCATTCCCGCAGCACCGCGGTATGGCGGTCCACATCCGCCTCGGTGTGATGGGGGGAAAGGAGGGCCATGTTGTGGAAAGGCGTGAGGAGAAGGCCCCGGTTCAGTGCCGCAAGATGCAGGTACTGCTCCAACTCGCGATCCGCCGCTGCCGCTGCCTGGCTCCCGTTGCGGGGCGGAAGCGGGCTGAACCGGTACTCGACGCGGCATCCGAGGCGTGTCACGTGCCAGGGAAGACCAAAGGCGTCGATGACCCCCTGCACTCCCCGGGCGAAGCGCTCAGCGAGCGGAATCGCCCGGGCATAGAACGACTCTGTGAGCACCTGGTGCAGCGTAGCGCGCATCGCGGCAAGGGAAAGCGCGTTTCCGGCCAGCGTACCCCCGATCCCGCCAGCTCCCGCATCCATCGCTCCGGCCTGTGCTTGGATGCGCACTGCGACTTCTTCGGAGAGGCCGTAGGCGCCGGCGGGGATGCCCCCGGCGATCGCCTTGCCCAGCGTGACGATATCCGGCCTCAACCCGTAGGCCCCGGTGTATCCGCCCGGGCCGGTGCACAGGGTATGCGTCTCGTCGAGGATGAGGAGCGTCCCGGTCTGCCGGGTGATCTCCCGCAGCGCCTGGTGGAACCCCGGCTCGGGGAGGACGATCCCCACATTCGTCATCGCCGGCTCCGCCAGCACGCAGGCCACGTCGCGCGCTGCCAGCGCTTCCTCGAGCGCCGCCGGGTCGTTGAACTCGACCACGCGGGTGGTGAGCGTCGGATCCACCGGGGGGCCGATGTTCCCCCGGCGCGAGCGCGCCACTCCATCCTCCAGCACGATAAAGCTCTCGTCCACCGTGCCGTGGTAACAGCGGTTGAACACCAGGATGCGCGGTCGCCCGGTGATCTGGCGCGCCAGCCGAATGGAAAACCGGTTGGCATCGGTGGCGCTCAGTGTGAACTGCCAGTACGGGAGACCGAAGCGCCGGGAGAGTTCCTCTCCGACCCAGAGCGCGTCCTCCGTGGGAAGCATGAAGGTGATCCCACGGCCGACCTGCTCCCGCACCGCCTGCACCGTGGGCAGAGGTGCGTGCCCGGTCATCGCCCCCGTATCGCCCAGGCAAAAGTCGACATACTCGTGGCCGTCCACGTCCCGCAGGCGTGCACCTGCCGCCTCATGCACAAAAAGAGGAAACGGCGTCGCCCAGCAGACCATCCAGTTCATCGGCACGCCGTCCAAGAGGAAACGTCTGGCCCGCTCGAACAGCTCGCGCGAGCGAGGGTGCGCCGCCGCAAAACGGCGCCGTTCCTCGGCGAGCAGCTCCCGCAACCGCGCGCGATCGATCGTTCGCACTGTGCGATCCTTTTGAGAACGCAATCCCGAAAAAGGGAGGCCTTCCAACTACGCCTTTTCTTTCTCCTGCTGGGGCGCTTTCGCGGCCTGCTTCCCCTTGTCTTCCTCCGGGGGGCGCAGGCGGATCCCCAGCCCGTTGACCAGGATCATCGCGAGCTCATCCCCGCTGCCGTACGTATAGACCGGGAACCCCTGCGGGACAAAGGGAGGGGTGGCGTCCTGCCCCCGGACGAGCAGCAGGCCGCGGCCGAGCGCTTGCCCCAGCCCCATGGCAAAGAGCGCGCCCGGGTCCCACTCGCTCAGGTCCACAACCAGACGCGGAGACTGCTGGATAGCAGCACAGAGGTCGCACACCCCGTCGATATCCCGCAGCGGCCCGAGGAAAAAGACTCCCTGCAAGCCGCCCTGCTTCAGGATCGTCTCCACCAGGCCCCTGTATGCTTCGGCCGGCCGCAGAGAAGGAGGCGGAAGAACGAGCACCCAGTTCGGGACCATCTGGGGAGAACGGAGGCAGCTCTCCACCCCGGTGCGGAAACACCCGGGCATCATTCTGGGGAGCCCCTGCCCGCGTGTACCCTCTTCTGCCTGCTCCTGCTCGGGCTTCCAAGGGGAGAACTGCTCGCAGGTCCGGCAGCGTTCCAACCCCTCCAGCCGCTCCCGGAAGAAGCGACACGCGGTGAAAACGCGCGGGCCGGCTTCGCCCCCCATCTTGCGCGCAAGTTCCGTGCCAATGTCCAGATGTTCGCAGATGCCCGCCTCAAGCCACCCGGGCACCGGACAGACGTCGCAAACGATGGGCGAGACCTCGCGGTCGTACTCATCGGTGGCGCGCGTACAGAAGGTCCTGCCCCGGTCGACCTGCCGGAACCAGCAGGGACGCGCGCGTGGCTTCTCTTCCATGATCGCCTCCGGGAGCAGCGGACGCCTCAAAGGGGCCGCGGCGGGCTTTTCGGCTCCTCACGGAGTGCCCGGTGAGCCAGCAGGCCTTTCAGCCAGACACGAAACGGGGACGGCGCCGACGATACCGTTCTTTTCCGCGCCTCCAGGCAAACGCCGCAGAGACGCTGGAGGGCGCTCCCCTGCACCCCTACCGCCAGCACCCACAGGACGATGCGGGTCTGGCCTGCGAGCAGCCCGAGCGCAAGCACGACCAGCCGCACGAGCCGCGTGAAGAGGCCGGGATGGGTGGTAAACCCTTCCGCTTCCGCCCGCGCACGGGCGTAACTGAAGATGAACGAGCCCACCAGGAACAGGTACAGAAGGACGATATCCAGCCACGCGTTCCGCTGCAGGAGATGGATGAGAAGCCCGAGTCCGATCAACCCCTCGGAGTAGCGGTCCAGCGTGGAATCCAAGAACGCCCCCAGAGGTGTCACGCGCCCTGTGGTGCGCGCCAGCGCCCCATCCGCCACATCGAAGCAGGCAGCCAGGAGCATCAGCCCGGCGGCCCAGCGCAGATAGCCCCACGCGAGCAGCAATGCCACCGCCACGTTCAACAGCGCTCCGGCCACCGTGATGGCGGAAGGCGAAATCGGCACCCGGGCCAGCGTATAGGCGGTCAGCCGCTCCGCCAGTCTCCTACCCGCTTCTTCAACCTCCCACAAGCGCATCGCGTCCCTCTCGTAGGCCTGCCCACGGCTCGCTCTAGAGCCATTATAGCGCAGCGGAACGGGCAACGCAACCGCTGCGCCGCTAGTCCACCGTCAGCGTCTTGCTCAGGTTGCGCGGGAAATCGGGATCGTAGCCCAGGGCAACGCTCAGGCGATAGGCGAGCAGTTGCAACGGCAGAACGGATAGGATCGGGTTGAGCAGGGGATCTGTACGAGGGAGCACGATCAGGTCGTGCGTATTCGCCCGCAGCCGCTCGTCTTCCTCTCCGATAGCGATCGCTCGCCCACCCCGGCAGACGGTCTCGTTGATTCCACTCACCAGCAGCGGCACATCCTCCGGCCCGACGACAAACAGCACTGCATACCCCTCATCCACCGCCGAGAGCGGTCCGTGCTTGAACTCGGTGGAGAGCATCCCCTCGCAATGGGCGTAGGTGACCTCCTTCATCTTCAGTGCCCCTTCCAGGGCAATGGGGTAGGTGAGCCCGTAGCCGAGGCAGTACAGGTCGTCGCGGGAGACGAGCAGCGGCTCAAGCAGGGCTACCTGGGGCTCGATCGCTTCCAGCGTCTGCTCGATCTGCCCGGGCAACTCGCTCAGGAAACCGGTGGGCCGTTTCCCCAGCCGTAGCGCCAGGTACAGGAACGCCAGGGCCTGGTTCGTGAAGGTCTTGGTCGCCGGGACGCTGATTTCGTAGCCGCAGGCCAGGGGCAGGTAACAATCGCTCTCGTGGCGCAACGTGGAACCCAGCACGTTCACTAGGGCCAGCACGCCCGCTCCGCCCCGGCGGGCGGCCTCCAGCGCGTTCAACACATCCTTGGTCTCTCCGCTCTGGCTCACCAGGAACACCACATCGTCCGGGAGGACAGTAGGCCCGTACTGCGCGATGAACTGGGGGGCCAGCACGGGGATCGCTGCGCGGCTGGCTACCCGCCCCAGATAGACGGAGCCCAGAAGGCAGGCGTGGTAACTTGTGCCGCACCCGACCAGGTACAGGTGACGGGCTTTGGCCATCCGCTCGACCATCCGCTCGACGTACGGGGATGCCTCGAGCAAGTGCAAGAGCTCACGCGCTACCCGCGGCTGCTCGTGGATTTCCTTGAGCATAAAATGGGGGTAGCCACCCTTGGTCGCCGACTCCAGGCTCTCGGTCACCACCATCGGTTCGCGTTCCACGACGCTTCCGTCCTCCACGCGGCGCAGCTCCACCCCGTCCGCCCGCAGAATGACGATCTCGCCGTCCTGGACGCGGATGACCCGGCGGGTCAGCGGCAAGATGGAGGGGAGATCGGAGGAAACGCAGGTGGCGCCCTCGGCCAGGCCCACGACCAGCCCCGAACCTTTCTTCAGCGCGTAAAGGACGTCCTCCCCGGCGCGCCCGATGACGAAAGCATAGTCGCCCTGCAGGTCCTGATAGGCTCGCCGGATCGCCTCGACCATCGGAAAGCCTCGATCTAGGTACCGTTCGACCGCGTGCACGCAAGATTCTCCGTCGTTCGTCGAACGCACGACCATCCCTTCGGCCTGGAATTGCCGTCGAAGCTCGACGTTGTTCACCACGTTGCCGTTGTGCGCCCCCACGAGGTCGCCGTCGGAATCCAGGTGGGGTTGGGCGTTGATCCTGGAGGGGGCACCAAAGGTCGCCCACCGCAACTGCAGGATCCCCCTCCGGCCGACCATTTCGGCAAAGTTCCATCGCGCGGCCACCTCGTCCACCCGGCCGACGTCCTTGCGCAGGTCGATCGTGCCGTCGTCGCGCAGCGTGGCACAGCCGACCGAGTCATACCCTCGGTAGGAAAGCCTGCGGCCGGCCTCGATCAGGATCGGGCCGAGAAGCTGTTCCCGATGGGTCACGATACCAAAGATCCCGCACATAGCTCCTCTTTCCTGCACATGCGGGGTGGGCCGGCCGCGCCCGGCCCGCCCCTCCCGGTCCTTACCCCTCCGCCATCCGGCGCAGGGTTGCCTCGTCGATCATGGGGATGCCCAGTTCCTGAGCACGCCGGTACTTCGTGCCTCCAGGAGATTCGCCCACGACCAGGTAGTTGGTCTTGCGCGAGACACTCTCGCTCACCTGTCCACCGTGGGCCTGGATGTAGGCGACAATCTCCTCGCGCGGCCGGCTCAGGGTGCCGGTGATCACGAAGGTAAGGCCGACCAGCGTCTGGGCGGCCGTGGGGACGGCCGCTGGCGCCTCGCTCATCCGTACGCCGGCCGCGCGCAGTTTCTCGATCAACGCGCGGTTGCGCGGGTCCGAAAACCACTCCACGATCGCCGCCGCAGTGTACGGACCGATTCCTTCGATGGAAAGGAGATCCTCCTCGGTAGCGCTGGCCAGCGCGTCGATGGAGGGAAAATGCCGCACGAGCAGCTCGGCCACCGTCCCGCCCACGTGGCGGATGCCGAGCGCCTGCACCAGTCGCGCCAGGGGGCGGTCCTTCGAAGCCTCGATGGCGCGGATGAGGTTGTCGGCCGCCTTGTCCGCAAACCCTTCCAGGCGCAGAAGGTCCTCCCGCCGCAGGCTGTAGAGGTCCGCTACATCGTGCAACAGTCCTTCGCGCACGAGCAGGTCCGCCTGTTGGCGCCCCAGGCCGGTGATGTCCATGCAGTTCCGCGATGCGTAGTACTCCACACGGCGCACGAGCTGTGCCGGGCAGGCCGGATTCAGGCAGTAGACTGCGACCTCCCCTTCCGGGCGTACCACCGGGCCCCCGCAGGAAGGGCACGTCTCGGGCCAGGTGAAGGGACGCTCGCTCCCGTCCCGCAGATCGAGGATCGGCCCCACGACGTAGGGGATCACGTCGCCGGAGCGCTTGATCAACACCCGGTCGCCGATCCGGATGTCCTTCTCCTGAATGTAGTCAAAGTTGTGCAACGTCGCTTTGCGGATCGTTGCTCCGGCCAACTCCACCGGCTCCAATACGGCGTACGGCGTGAGCACCCCTGTACGCCCCACATTGATCCCGATGTCCAGGAGCCGGGTCGTCGCCTCGCGCGCTGGGAACTTGAAAGCGATCGCGCCGCGGGGTGCCTTGCCCACCACTCCCAGTTCTTCCTGCACACGCAGGTCGTCCACCTTGATGACCAGACCGTCGGCCTCGAAGGGCAGGGTGTCGCGGCGGGGGATCCAGGAGAGGCAGTAGTCGACCATCTCCTCGAAATCGTCGAAGCGGGCGCGCTCGCGCACCACGGGGAACCCCAAGCGGTGGAGGTATTCCAGCGTCTCCCACTGGGAGTGCGGCACCTCGCCCTCGGCGGTCACGATGGCGTAACACCAGAGGCGCAGCGGCCGCGAAGCCACGATGTTCGGGTCGAGCTGCCGTAGGGTTCCCGCGGCCGCGTTTCGCGGGTTGGCGAAGGTCTTTTCCCCGGCCTCGGCGAGCCGGCGGTTCATCTCCTGGAACGCCCGGACCGGGATGTACGCCTCGCCGCGGACGACGATGTACCGCGGGACCGGTTCGCCGTCCCCCACGGGGATGCGCAACGGCAGGCCCCGGATCGTGCGCAAGTTCGCGGTGATGTCCTCTCCCACCTCGCCGTTCCCCCGGGTCGCCCCGAGCACGAAGCGACCGTCGCGGTAGTGGAGCACTACGGTCAGGCCGTCGATCTTGGGTTCCACCGTGTAGGAAAGGCGCGTCCCCGGGGGGAGCAGCCGCAGGATGCGATCCCGCCAGGCACGCAGGTCTTCGGGGCCGAACGCGTTCTCCAGGCTGAGAATGGGCGCCGGATGCACCACCCGCTCGAAACGATCCAACGGCTCCCCGCCGACCTTCTGTGTGGGCGAATCGGGGGAGGCGAACTCGGGGTACGCCCGCTCCAGCTCCACGAGTTCCCGGTACAGGCGATCGTATTCGGCGTCGCTGATCACGGGCGAGTCCAGCACGTAGTAGCGGTAGTTGTGGAACTCGATCTCGCGCCGCAGCTCTTCGATCCGTCGGCGGATGGACTCCCGGTCTTCCATTGCCATTCCTCCAGACCTTCAGGAGATCCAGACCATGAC
>JBMFPK010000075.1:0-9736 GCA_049969155.1 Chloroflexia bacterium
GAGCGACCGTACATTGAGAACACGATCCGCTCTACCCTAACGGCCTACGGTCTGGAGAACGTCAAAGAAGTCGAGTATCCGGTCACGGGTACACTGACGCTGGACACCGTGAACCGCAACAGGGCAACCCTGGAGAACATCCGCCTGTGGGACCATCGCCCCCTGTACGATACCTACAGCCAGCTCCAGGAGATCCGCCTCTACTACAACTTTCACGACATCGACGTCGAACGCTACCTTTTGGACGGGAAGTACCGGGAAGTCGAGCTCGCCGTGCGCGAGCTGTCGGTGGACGAGCTCCCGGAGCCCGCACAGACCTGGCAGAACCGGCACCTTGTCTACACCCACGGCTACGGCGTGGTCATGAGCCCGGTAAACGAGATCTGCGAGGAGGGACAGCCTTGCTTCTACATCCGCGACATCCCTCCGAAGTACGCCCACGAGGGGCTTCGGCTGGAGCGCCCGGAGATCTATATCGGCGAGGAGACCACAAATTACGTCATTCTCAACACGGGCGCGGAGGAGTTCGACTACCCGAAAGGGGATGACAACGTCTACACCCGCTATCAGGGAAAGGACGGCGTCGCTCTGGGAGGCTTCTTGCGGCGTCTGGCGTTCGCCCTGCGGTTCGGTGACCTCCCGATCCTCTTCAGCAATTACCTGTCCCGGGACAGCCGCATCCTATTCCACCGAACGGTCCAGGAGCGCGCCGAGACCATTGCTCCTTTCCTGGCTTACGACTATGACCCGTACCCCGTGATCCTGGACGGAAAGATCTATTGGCTCCAGGATGCCTATACGTTGAGCAATATGTACCCATACGCGGAGCCCTACGGCAGCCTGAACTACATCCGCAACTCGGTCAAGGTCGTCATCGATCCTTACGAGGGGACGACGACCTACTACGTTGTGGACCCCAGCGACCCCGTCGTGCAGACCTATATGACGATCTTCCCCTCCCTCTTCCGCCCCGTATCCGAGATGCCCACGGGACTACGGGCCCACTGGCGTTACCCCGAGCAGATCTTTCGCATCCAGAGCGCGATCTATGCCACCTACCATATGACCGACCCACAGGTGTTCTACAACAAGGAGGACGCCTGGCAGTTCGCACAGGAGACATACCTGGGAGAGCAGCGATACATCGACAGCTACTATGTCATCATGCGGCTCCCCGGATGGGAACGGGAAGAGTTCTTCCTGATGGTCCCCTTCACGCCTGTGAATCGGGACAATATGATCGCCTGGATGCACGTGCAGTGCGACGGCGCGAACTATGGCACCCTAGGGGTGTTCAAGTTCCCCAAGCAGACGCTGGTCTACGGGCCGTTCCAGATCGAGGCACGCACGAACCAGCACCCGTACATTTCCCAGCAACTCACACTCTGGAACCAGCACGGCTCGCAGGTCATCCTCGGGAATCTGCTCGTGGTGCCGCTCGATCACAGTCTGCTGTATGTACGCCCGCTCTATCTGCAGTCCGAAAGCGGGCAGATCCCCGAGCTCCGGAGGGTCATCGTGGCCTACGGGAACCAGATTGCCATGGCGGAAACGCTCCCGAACGCGCTGCGACAGGTGCTCACCGGCGGAACGCCGCCACCGCAGGCACGGGCGTGGGAAGATCTTGCACGTTCCGCTGCCGAGCATTACCGCGCGGCGCAGGAGTGTCTCCGCAGCGGGGACTGGTCCTGCTACGGGCAAGAAATGGGCCTGCTCGAACAGGACCTGACCGAACTGGTGAGGCTCACCGAGCAACCGTAGGCTCCCCGACGCTCGGGCAGGGTGGAACTGCTTACAAGGGGATCTGGAGACAAAAAGAAAGGCTCGGAAACGGGCCTTTCTTGGTCTTTGCGAGGATTGCGGAACAATCGCTACCGTGTGGAACCGAGAAACCGCTCGCGCAGCCGGGCGCTCACATAGTCCATGCCCCAAACCATCGCTACGATCGCCCAAAGGGCGGTCGCCGCCTTCTCGTATTCATCCAGCCCAACCCACGCGAGCAGCTGCTGCCCCAGCCCTCCCCCGCCCACGAATCCGATCACCGTGGACATCCGGATGCTGATGTCCCACTGGTAGAGGACGAAGGCCAGGAAACCGGGGAGGAGCTGGGGGATCACCGCATAGGCCAGCGTCTGCAAGCGCGTGGCCCCGGTCGAGGTGATGGCTTCCACCGGACCGGGATCGATGTCCTCGATCGCTTCGGAGAACAACTTGGCGAGGTTCGGGATGTTCCATACACCCAGACCCAGCACGCCCGCGAAAGGACCGAAACCGACCCAGGACGCAAAGATCAGCGCCTGAATGAGCGGTTCCACAGATCGCCACAGGTTCAGCACCGCGCGCGTCATGTTGTACACGGCGAGCCCCAAGGGCGTTCGGCCCATCACATTGCGCGCGGCCAGGAAACTGAAGGGAACCGCTACCACAGAGCCGAGGGTTGTCGCCAGCAGGGCCATCAAGAGCGTGACCAAGGAAAGGTCCAGCACGATCCCCACTGCGGGGGCCGGCCGCCACCCACCCACCGGCTGCTGCCAGCTGAGCTCCACCTTTCCAGGCGTCGCCTCTCCCCGCTCGGGGTGGGTCTCGAGCAAGGGATGGATGCGCGTCTCGACTTCCACCACACCACGCTCATCCGTCCGGCAGCAGTTCTCCTTGACCCTCAGGAAGGCACCGTCTGCCCGCACCCAGCGCACCGCCACATCCATCCTCGGCGGGAGGCCTTCCCCCCGGATCACCAACGGGTCTCCGGGGTTGCCACAGGCAGGTGTGAGGGAGACACGGGCACCACCGGACGCCGATGATCGCGGTTCGGCCGCACCGCACGGAACCGGCAACACGGCACTCACCGTAATCGTCTCCGTGGGCCGCACGGCCAGCTCGGGAACCAGGAAGGCCCGTGCGATACGGAGCCCCTGCGGGGCCTTGGCGAACAGCTTCTCCAGATCCACTTCCGCCGTCTTCCACGACCAGAGGAACAGCAAGAGAAGCGCGAGCGCCAACAGGCCGGGGACAGCACGCCGGCGGAGGCCTTCGCCGGGAACGGTCACCAGGCCCACGAGGCCCAGTATCGCTGCTCCCAGCAGCACGGGAGCACGGATGGGCGGGGGACCGTTGCCCACTTGGAGGGCCAGCAGCGCGATCACAGGGGGCAGGATCAGAGCGGCGCCGGCGAGCCGTTGCGGGATCGCGCGATGCAGCGATCTGAGCCAAGCCCCTAGCACGACCGCGGCCAGAATCAAGCCCGCCGCCCAGCGGGCAGTGCTTTCCAGCGGTCGGAGGACCACCGCCGCCGGCAAGCCGGTGACCGCAGCCGTCAGAACGAGAATGGGGAGCCCTTTCCACATCCGCGTCGCCAGAGGGGTTCCCGCTACCTGGGAACGGAGGATCGGCCCGCTGGAAGGTACCCCCTCGATGATGCGCCGGCGGAGCGCTGCACTCGCATAGTCCAGGGCGGCCACCACAAGCACGATCGCGATGATCGATGTGGCCATCGCATTGTACCGGCTCAAGCGGATCCACTGCACGATGAGGAAGCCCAAGCCGGCGTTGGAGACAAGGCCGATTACCGTGGACATCCGCACGTTGATGTCCCAGCGGAAGAGGGTGAAAGCGAGAAATGAGGGGGCGAACTGCGGCCAGACTGCGTACACGACCACCTGCGGCCAGGTCGCACCTGTAGCCCGGACTGCCTCGATCGGACCGGGGTCGATACCCTCGATGGCCTCGGAATAGAGTTTGCCCAACGCGGCAATCGAATGGAAAAGAAGCGCTAGCGTGCCCGCGAAAGGTCCCAGGCCGACCCACACGCCGAACACGATCGCCCAGATGAGCGTCTCGATCGAGCGCACGACGTTCAACACGGTGCGCACGAGGTAGTAGACGGCACGGGTGCTCCAGTGGCTCCACATCAGGTTTCGCGCAGCCAGGAGGCTGATCGGCAGCGCAAAGACGACTGCGAGCACCGTAGCCAGGAAAGCTAAGGCGATCGTCTCCCCGATCTTGGCCAGCACCAGGGTGAGCGTCTCCGTGGGACGGAGAGGCCCGTACGGGCGGTGCTGGCGCGCCTCGACGCGGTGGGTCTGGGTCTGACCAGGTCCGGGAAGCCGGTCGAGCGGCACCGCCGTCGTCGGCACATCGATGGCAACCTGAAAGCGGCCTTGGGTGTCCGAGCGGACGACCAGGGGTTCCCCATCACGAAGGATCCGCTGGTAGTCGCCGATCGGGTTCTGCCACCAAATTTCTACGTCGAAATCCGGAAAGAATCCCCGCCCCTCGACGGTGATGGTTTCCCCCATCGCGGCGCAGCGGACACTCGGCCGCAACGTGGGGGTAACCGTGGGGCGCCCCTCCGGCTCCGGCAAAGGCTCCACACAGGGCACCTGCAGCGGAACGGACCCGATGCGGTCTTCCGTGGCGTGGGCCAACAGGTCTGGGTGCACAAGCGACCGCAGGATCGGACGGACGGCCGGCCAGTTGTGGATCAGGCGCTGCGGTTGCAGTTCCGTCGCACGCACCGCCAGGGTGTAAACGACGAGCGCCCCGAGCAGAAAGGGTGCAACAGTACTCGTGGGCCTTCCCCTGGCGAGACGGTACGCGTCCCAGGCGCTCCAGAGCCACACCGCGGCGAGAGGAACCAGCAGCAGAAGAACCCGCTGCCAGAACACCAGTCCGATCAGCCCGCCCAGGGTAAGAAAGATCCCCACCCCTCGCCCGACAGCGCCCTGAAGGACCTGGCCCAGGCCCGGCAGCACGAGCGAGAGAAGAAAACCTGCCCACGGAGGAAGCGCGAGGCGACGAGGCTTCGTACCCATCTTGCCCCTCAGCCGATCTGCTGTCCTCCGACGGTCACCATCTCCGCCTCCTCGCCGTACACTTCCTTGAACCGCTCGCGGGTCAATTCCTTCGGATGTCCCTCGAACACGAGGTGTCCGTCCTTGAGCCCAATCACCCGAGTCGCGTACCGGTGCACCAGGTCGAGGAAATGCAGGCTGCAGATCACGGTGATGCGATCCACGCGGTTGAGCGTCTCCAGGTACTGCAGGATGGAATGGGCCAGAACGGGGTCCAGGCTTGCCACCGGTTCGTCCGCCAGGATCAGCCTCGGCTCCTGCATTAGGGCCCGGGCAATGCCAACGCGCTGTTGCTGCCCACCGGAAAGCTGGTCTGCCCGCACGTGGGCTTTGTCAGGGATTCCCACCCGCTCCAGGGCGGCCATCGCCCGCTGGTGATCCTCCGGAGGAAACATGCGGAAGAGGCTGAGCACAGGGTGTGCATAGCCCAGGCGCCCGGAGAGCACGTTCGTCATCACGGTGGAGCGTTTCACTAGGTTGAACTGCTGGAACACCATCCCGATCTGGCGCCGAATCCTCCGCAGGTCCTCCCCTTTCGCCGCCGTGATGTCCACACCGTTCCAGACGATCCTTCCCGAAGTGGGTTCGATCAGGCGGTTGATGCAGCGGAGCAACGTGGACTTGCCCGAACCCGAAAGCCCGATGACCGCCAGGAACTCGCCCTCCTCTACAGTAAAGCTCACGTCGTTCAAGGCGACGACGCCCCCAGGAAAGACCTTGGTCAAGTGCTCCACCTGCAGCACACCTATCCTCCCGTGGCGGACGGACCGCGGTAGCGTTGCACCGGGGCGGGGAGCCGTCCGTTCCCCGCCCCGGCTTGGCGCGTGGCTACTTCGCCAGCTCCTCGATCTTGATTCCGGCCTTGCTGAGGTCTGCGCGGAAAGTGTCGTAGAACGAGTCGTCGACTTCCTTGAGTCCGGCAATGCTGTAGACCGTCTGGAGGGCCGCCTTTCCTTCCTCGGTCTGGGCGATCTCGAGCAGCGCCTTAACGATCTTGTCCCGCAGGTCGGGCGGGAAGTCCTTGATGAAGGATACGGTGTCGTTCGGGATATCGGAGGTGTAGGTCAGGACGACGACCTTCTGCTTCACATCGGGGAGGTCCTTCTCGACCGAGTTGCGGGCGTCGTCGTAGGTCGCTCCGGCATCGCAGTCCCCGTTATAGACCGCCACAATGACGTTGTTGTGGGAACCGGCCTCCACCGTCTTGGCAAAATCCTTGTCGGGGTCGATGCCGTTCGCCTTCAGCGTGATGCGCGGGATGATGTAGCCCGAGGTCGAGTTCGTATCCACCCAGCACATCGTCTTGCCCTTGAGGTCCTCGAGCTTGGTGATCCCGCTATCGGCACGCACCACGATCTGGCCGCGGTAGGTCGTGCGGTCAAAGCGCACGGTGACCAGCGCCACCTGCACGCCGTACTTCTCGTGGGCCAGGACATAGTTGAATGTGTTCAGCCAACCGATATGGGCCTGGCCTGCGCCCATCGCCTCGCGCACCGCGGCAAAGTTCGTGCCGACGTTGGCCTTGATGACGAGGCCGGTCTTCTCGGAAAGCATCTGAGCGAGCTGTTCTCCGCCCTTGATGATCTCCTGGGTATCACCGGACGGCACGAACGACATGATGATCGGGTTTTCCGCCGTTCCCAGAGCCGGTTTGCCGCAGGCCGAAAGTACCGGCACCAGGGCTACGGCTAGGAGCACGAACACCACCACTTTGTTCCAGTGAGACATGGTCCTTCCTCCTGAGTTAAGGGTATTCTGAGGATCCTTTGACCGCATACCATACGCCCATCAGAATGCCGTGCCACCACCTCCTTCTACGCCCGAATGGCCGCCAGGACCTTCCCGGCAGCGCTGTAGGGATCAAGTTCCCGACGGCAGATGCGCTCCACGAGCTCCTCGCGCCGCTCGGGATCCAGCACCCGCTCACGGAGCATCCGCATCGCCTCGAAACGGAGCGCCTCCTCAAATTCGTGCTCGGCCTGCCTGCGGCGGAAAGCCTCCAGCCGTCCCTCGGAGCAGAGGAAGGCCCAGTGGTCCTCGATCGCATCCGCCAGATCTTCCACCCCGTCGCCGCGGTAGGCGATCGTGCGGAGCACAGGTGGGGTCCAAGCAGCATCCGTACTTCCCATGGCCACCATGGCCTCCAGCTGCGCCACGCGCCGATCCGCCCCGGGCAGGTCCGCCTTGTTGACGACCAGGATATGCGCGATCTCGAGGATACCCGCCTTGATCGCCTGAATGTCGTCCCCCAGACCCGGAGCTTCGACAACCACCACGGTGTGGGCGGCACGCGCCACCTCCACCTCGGCCTGTCCGGCTCCCACGGTCTCCACCACGACGAGCGAAAATCCCGCCGCATCCAGCAGCTTCACGAGATCGCCGGTGGCCTGTGCGAGGCCGCCCAGATGTCCTCGCGAGGCCATGCTCCGGATAAAGATCCCGGGGTCGCCCACGAGTTCCTGCATTCGGATGCGGTCACCCAGCAGGGCACCTCCGCTGAAGGGGGAAGATGGATCGACGGCGACGATGCCTACCGTGCGGCCTCGGCCCCGAAAGCAACGGGCGAGTGCAGATACGAGCGTGCTCTTGCCCGTCCCAGGTGAGCCAGTGATCCCCAAGATGTGCGCACGGCCGGTATGCGGATAGACCTGGCGAAGGATCACCCGGCTTGCCGGGTCACCTCTCTCCACCAGGGTCATCGCACGGGCCAGCGCCCGTCGGTCGCCCTCGAGGATGCTTTGGATCAGATCCATAGCAAGCCCTGTTGCCCAAAGTGCCGCGCGGGCGTACTTGTTCTACCCTGCAAGCAGGGCCACAGGCTATCGCGGACGCACGTTCGCACGAATGAAATCAATGATCTCCTGAGTGGGTGTCCCCGGGCCGTAAATGGCGGCAATTCCGGCCTTGCGCAGGGGCTCCACATCCTCGTCCGGAATGATGCCCCCGGCGATCACGAGAACGTCTTCTGCCCCACGCTCCCGCAGCAGCTGTGTCACACGGGGAAGCAACGCCATATGGGCCCCGGAGAGGATCGACAGCCCAACCACATCGACGTCCTCTTGCAGCGCCGCCTCCACGATCATCTCCGGCGTCTGCTGGAGACCTGTGTAGATCACTTCCATACCGGCATCCCGCAGCGCCCGCGCCACCACCTTCGCGCCCCGGTCGTGTCCGTCCAAGCCCGGCTTGGCCACCAGCACCCGGATCTTCCGTTCCATCGCTCCGCGTTCCTCCGAGAACTGGGAACCCCATGGACCAACGCAATGCCCTTCAGGCTGCGGCCATTATACCTCAGGAGCATTGCCTTGGCAAGCAGGTTGGACAGATCGGCGGACGGGTGGTAAAATCTCCCCAAGGGAGAACAACTGAGGAGGGAGGCGGATGGGAAAAGATTACGCATCTCCGGTGGGGGAGCGTCCCCGATTGCGCCGGGGCCCCGGGCATCCGTTCCGCTCGATCGCCCCATTTCGGGTTCTGGCCCTCGTGCTGGCCGGCATGGGCGTGCTGCTGTGCGCTCTGAGCGCCCGGCTGACCCGCCCGCCACACCTCTCGCTGGAAAGCATCGGGCCTGAGCAGAACCTTGCCTACGTCCAGGTATCGGGGATGGTCCTGCGGGGCCCGGACTATGACGCGTCGGCCCCATCGCTTGCCTTTACCCTGGGCGAGGGCAGCGCCTACCTGCGGGTGACGGCCACAGGAGCCGAGGCACGGGCGCTTGCCGCCCACGCGCCGATCCCCGCTGTAGGAGACCGGGTCACTGTCACCGGCATCCTCCGCGTCCGGCCCAACGAAGCGTGCCTCTACCTACGCAACCCGGCGGAAATGCAGATCGTGCGCGCAACTCCTGTGCCCCTAGAGATCGGCCAGGTGACACCGGAAATGGCCGGCACGCGCGTCGCCGTTCGAGGCTGGGTGCGTCGGATCCGGCAACCGTACCCGGACCTTACCCTGATCGAGTTGAGGGACGGAGACGGAGAGATCCCTGTGGCGGTCAGCCGTTCGGTCCTCCTGTTGACCGGCGGGTTGCCGCCCCTGAGCCTCGGCGACGCCGTCGCGGTGACAGGGACCGTCTCGCTCTACCGGGATGAGGCACAGATCGTACCCGCATCGGTGACAGACATCCGGCCTTCGCCGGAGAGCCTGCTGTCGCGGCAGCCGGCTTCCCTGTCGCTGGAGGACACGGCACGCTGGGTGCTTGTGGAAGCCTCTGTGATCCAAGTGAGACCTACAACGCGGGGATATGGCTTTGTCCTGGCCGAGGAGGGATCCCCGGTCACACTGACCCTCTGGCTGCGGGAAGAGATCTGGCGCCGGATACCCTATTCCGAGACGCTCGATGTCGGGGCACGGGTTCGTGCACTCGGGTTCCTCCGTGGGGGCGTGGGGTCCTGGACGCTCGTGCCCGAGTTGCCCAGCGACCTGAGGTTGCTCATAGGTGCAGCGCCGGCGCCGCTCCTGCACGGGGAGGAGGTCACAGCGACAACCGTTGGAAAGTCCGTCTGTCTGGAAGGACTCCTGCAGCGAAGGGACACGTTCCGCACGGGGACGCTGCTTCGGATCGACGACGGCACGGCCGTCGTTCCAGTCTGGATGCCCGGCAAACCGTCCCTCGCGCCGCAGTCGGGGGTTTGCGTGCGTGCGTGCGGCTGGGTTGCACCATACGAGGATCACCTGGAGATCGTGATCAGGCGGGGAAGCGACTTCCAGGTGCTGGCCGGGTGTCCTGAGCACAGTTCACGGTGACCCGAACGGGAAAGGAGGGAAAACGATGTCCCAGTGCAAGATCTGCCTCTACCTTCTGTTGATCGCGGCCGTCGTGTGGGCACCAAGCGGTTGCGGCGTACCGGGAGCGGCCGGCCCGTTCCAAGGAGCCCCCACAACGACGC
>JBMFPK010000076.1:0-9735 GCA_049969155.1 Chloroflexia bacterium
GCGAGACCGTCGCCGCGAACGGGTACAGGTTGCACGCGACCAGGTCGATCGGCCGCAAGCCGAGCGCGGCCAGCTCCGCACGATCCTCGGGCGTATCCCGCGCCAGGAGACCGGCGTGGATGGCCGGATGGAGCGTCTTCACCCGGCCGGAGAGCACTTCGGGGAACCCGGTGTAGTCGGCGACCTCGCGCACCGCGATCCCGGCCGCGCGGAGGGCCCGGGCGGTGCCACCGCTCGCCAAGATCTCCCAGCCCAGGGCCACAAGGCCCCCGGCGAATTCGGTCAGCCCCGATTTGTCCGAGACGCTCAGCAGGGCAAGCGGCGGGGTCATCATTCCTCCTTCTGCTCCGTGCAGAGCAACTGCCTCAGCGCGCGCACCAGCAGCCGGTGTTCCGTCGCGTGGATGCGCGCCTCCAGCGTTTCTAGGGTGTCGTCGGGGTGGATGGGCACCTCCTCCTGCGCCACGACCGGGCCGACATCCACGCCCTCGTCCGGCACCAGGTGCACCATCACCCCCGTGCGATCGATCTCCCCACGTTGGTAAGCCTCGAAGGCGCGTGGGATCGCCTGTGTGCCCGGAAACGTGCCTGGCAGCGCCGGGTGCAGGTTCACCACGCGGCAGGGGAAATGGCGGAGGAACGCTTCGCTCAGGACGTGCATCCAGCCGGCCAGGACGACCCAGTCGACTCGGAAGGCCAAAAGCAGTGCCGCGAGGTCCGCGTCGTAGGCGACGCGCGGCCGGCCCGCGCGCGTGTACGGGGCCAGGGGGAAGTACAGCACGGGGACGCCGTGGCGGATCGCACGCTGGATCCCGTAGGCGTCGCGG
The DNA here is from genome assembly GCA_049969155.1 of Chloroflexia bacterium. Taxonomy (GTDB): domain Bacteria; phylum Chloroflexota; class Chloroflexia; order DTKN01; family DTKN01; genus DAOTVY01. Next base: position 827 of record JBMFPK010000076.1, read on the forward strand.
CGGTTGGAAACGACCACCGCTGGCTCCACCCCAGGGAGATCTCCGCGCTCGACCGCATCCAGGATCGCCTGGAGGTTTGAGCCGAACCCCGAGATCAGGATGGCGATGCGCGGCATCGGCTGCTCCTTCGTTCCTTACAGCAGGCGCACCCGCGGTCCCCCATCCGACCGCACGACGCGCCCGATCCGGCGGGCTTCCGGGAGGATCTTCTGGGCCCATGCGGCATCGCCGGGATCCAGGACCAGCACAAGCCCGATGCCCATATTGAACACCCGGTACATCTCCTCCTCCCGCACGCGGCCGCGCTCCTGGATCAGCCGGAAGATGGGCGGCACCTCCCAGGCACCTCGATCCAGCTGCACGGCCACGCCTTCCGGCAGGATGCGCGGGATGTTCTCGAGGAAACCGCCGCCGGTGATGTGAGCCATCCCCTTGATGCGGATTCCCGCCGAGCGAAGCGCCTCCACCTCTCGCAGGTACGGCCGGTGCGGGGCCAGGAGCACCGCCCCGAGCGGCTGGCCGAGTCCGGGGAGCACGGCGTCCCAGGGGATGTCGGCAAAGACGCGGCGCGCGAGGGAGTAGCCGTTCGTGTGCAGCCCCGAAGAGGGTAGCCCCAGGCACAGGTCGCCGGGCACAATGTCCCGGCCGTCCACGATTTCGTCCCTCTCCACCCAGCCGACCATCGTGCCCACCAGGTCGAAGGCCCCTTCCCGGTAGACCTGGGGCATCTCGGCCGTCTCGCCGCCGATCAACGCGCAGCCGATCGCCCGGCAGGCCTCGGCACACCCGCGCACGATCGCCGCCACCTGCTCCGGGTCCAGGCGCGCCGAGGCAACATAATCCAGGAAAAAGAGCGGGCGAGCGCCCTGTACCAGGATGTCGTTCAGGCAGTGGTTGACGATGTCGTGCCCGACGGTGTCGTAACGCCCGAGGGCTGCGGCGATGAGGGTTTTGGTGCCCACGCCGTCGGTAGAGGCGACAAGCACCGGGTTGCGCGCCTGTCGGACCGTTTCGAGGTCGTAGAGCCCTCCGAACGCGCCGATCCCCGCCAGCACAGCGGGGGTGTAGGTGCTGCGCACCGCATCCCGTATTCTTGCCACGGCTTCGTTCCCGGCATCGATGTTCACTCCTGCGGCGCGGTAGGCGCTGCGCGCCTCCGCCCCGATGTCGTGCCGGTAGTGCATTCCGTCGAAGCGGATGCATTCCACCGCCCGGTAGGCGCGCTCGAGCGCCGTGTCCAGGTCGGGTCCTGTGGCCGTGACGGCGAGCACCCGGCCGCCGCTCGTGAGCAGGCGCTTCCCTTCGCGGCGTGTGCCGGCGTGAAAGAGCACGCACCCGGGGGTCTGTCCGGCCTCCTCGAGCCCCGAGATCTCGTCGCCGGTGCGCACGGTCCCGGGGTAGCCGTGCGCGGCCAGGACCACGGTGGCGGAGGCACCTTCCCGCCAGCGCACGAGATCCGGAGAAAGCCTCCCTTCCACGCACGCGAGCAGGATCTCCAGCAGGTCGCTTTCCAGGAGTGGCAGGAGGACCTGGGTCTCCGGGTCGCCGAAGCGGCAGTTGAACTCGAGCACAAACGGCCCCTGCGGGGTGAGCATTAGGCCGGCGTAGAGGACGCCGACATAGGGCGTACCGCGTCGCCGCATGCCGTCGACCGCCGGCCGCAGGATCCGGCGGAGCGCTTCCTCGACGCCCTGTGGAGCCAAGTGGATGGAGGGGGCATAGCCCCCCATGCCGCCGGTGTTCGGCCCCTGGTCGCCGTCGGACACGCGCTTGTAGTCGCGGGCGGGGAGCATCGGGACGACCGTTGTGCCGTCGGTGAAGGCGAGGAGAGAAGCCTCCTGTCCCTCCAGGTAGTCCTCGATGAGCACCTCGTCTCCGGCCGGCCCGAAGGTACGTTCGACCATGAGGCGATACAGCGCCTCTTCGGCTTCGTCGCGGGTCAAACAGACGAGCGCCCCCTTACCCGCCGCCAGGCCGCTCGCCTTGACGACGATCGGTACCGGCCGCCGGCGGAGGCAGGCAAGGGCCCCTGGGTACTCGGCAAAGATCTCGGCCGGCGCGGTCGGGATGCCCACCTCGAGCATGAAGCGTTTCGCGAAGGCCTTGGAACCCTCCAGCTGTGCGGCAGCGGCGCTCGGTCCGAAGGCGCGCAGGCCGGATTGGGCAAAGGCGTCCACCAAGCCGGCGACGAGCGGCGCTTCAGGCCCGACCACGGTGAGGTCGATCCGTTCCCGTCGGGCGAAGGCCACCAGGGCGGGGATGTCGGTGGCCTCGATGGGCACGTTTTCCGCAAGGAGGGCTGTCCCGCCGTTGCCCGGAGCGACGTAGATCCGCTCGGCGTGTGGTGATTGGGCGAGCTTCCATGCCAGCGCGTGTTCGCGGCCTCCGGATCCGACGACCAGGATGCGCATCGTCTCCTCCTAGAGGACGATTTCGAAAGCGCCCTTTTCCGTACCGGCTGCGACGGGTACCGGGTATTCGCCACAGAAGCAGGCCAGGCAGTAGGAGCGGCGCCCGTCCCCTACCGCTTCGAGCAGTCCTTCCAAGGAAAGGTACCCCAGGCTGTCCACCCCGAGGTGGCGGGCGATCTCAGGCACGTCCAGCCGGGCGGCGATCAACTCCTCGCGGCTGGCCATATCGACGCCCATGAAGCAGGGGCAGCGGATCGGCGGCGAGGCGACGCGCATGTGCACTTCAGCTGCCCCGGCGCGCCGCAACAGTGCGACGATCGGACCGCTCGTGTTGCCGCGGACGATAGAGTCGTCCACGAGCACAACCCGTTTCCCCCGCAGCGCATCCGGGAGCGGGTTAAACTTGAGCGCGATCCCCATGCGGCGGAGGCGATCGTCTGGCTGGATGAAGGTGCGGCCGATGTAGCGGTTCTTGATCAGCCCCTCGCCGAACGGGATGCCGGACGCCTGTGCGTAGCCGATGGCGTGGGAGGTCGCCGAATCCGGCACGGCGATTACCAGGTCCGCCTCCGCGGGGTGCTCGCAGGCCAACCGTTCGCCCAGGCGGCGTCGCACCAGGTGGATGGAGCGGCCTTCGAGGAGCGAGTCGGGCCGGGCGAAGTAGATGTACTCGAAGATGCACAGGGACGGCCGCTTCGGCGCAGCCCCAATGCAGGAGGCGACCCCGTTTGCGTCCAGGCGGACGATCTCGCCCGGCTCTACCTCCCGCAGGTAGGTCGCGCCGATGGTGTTCAGCGCGCAAGACTCGGAGGCAACGGCCCAGCCGCTGTCGTTCAGCCGGCCGATGCACAGCGGACGAAAGCCCCATGGGTCGCGCACGGCATACACCGCATCGCGCGTGAGGAGCACGAGGGAATAGGCGCCCTCCGCCTGCTCCATGAAGGCGGCGATCCGCTCCTCCCAGCGGCTGCCCCTTGCCGCGGCAAGCATCAGGGTGATCACCTCGCTATCCGTGGAGGAGGTGAGGCCGAAGCCGCGCTGCAAGAGGTCCCGCCGCAGGGCGGGCGCGTTCGTGAGGTTCCCGTTGTGGGCCACGCCCAGTGGCCCGAGCGCGGTCTCGATCAGGTAGGGCTGAGCGTTGCGCAGGCGCGGTGCGCCGGTGGTGGAGTAGCGGGTGTGGCCGATGGCGATGTGCCCGCGCAGCGGGTACAGATTCTCCTCGGTAAAGACCTGGGCGACCAGCCCCAGTCCCTTGTGGATGTGCGCACTTTGGCCGTCGCAGGTGGCGATGCCCGCGCTCTCCTGCCCGCGGTGCTGCAGCGCATAGAGGGCGAAAAAGGTGAGGCGTGCCACCTGCTGTCCCGGGGCATAGAGGCCGAAGACACCGCACGCCTCGCGAGGTCGGTGGTCGAGTTGCCGCATGGTCTATCCCTCCCGCGCCCTAGGACCGTTAGCAGAGGCGGCGTCCGCCGCCAGCAGGCGCTGTCGCTGCGCTTCCTGCGCCTCGCGCACCTTCTGTTGCAGCCCAGGGCAGGCGAGCCCCAGGACCTTGGCCGCCAGCAGCGCGGCGTTCTCCGGTTCCAGCACGACCGCCGGGGCGACCCCGGAAGGCGTGCGGAGGGAGGACATGAGGTCGGCGCCCGCGTAGCGCTCCGAGTAGGGAGGACAGGCGATGACCGGGGCGGCGACCTGCGCATCCACCAGCCCGCTCAGGGCGTTGCTACGCCCGGCCACGGTGATGTAGACCTTGGCTCGGGGGTCCGCCTCGTAGGAGCGGAGCAGCTCCAGGAGGTGGGCCGGCGTCTTGTGGGCCGAGGAGATGCGCACCTCACACGGGATGCCGTACGCTTCCAATGCCTGCACGATCGCGTCCCCGTGCGCCCTGTCCGCGGGGGAAGCCAGGATGACAACCGCCAGCATCGGGTCCTCCTCCCCGGGTTACCGGTACGGTCCTAGGTAGCGCTCGAGCACGCCCACGATGCGCCGCTCCGCCGGAGGCGGCGCGGGGACGAAGGCCTGGCCGGTCAGCCCCTCGTAGAGCGCCACGTAGCGGGCCGAGGTTTCGGCGATGATTTCCTCCGGCAGGGGCTGCGGCGGCCCGTCGCCCTGGTACCCCCGCTGGGCATACCAGAGGCGCACATACTCCTTGTCGCAGGGCTCCGGATCCACCCCCCGTCGTCGGGCGACCTCCCAGTCGTCCGCGCGCCAGAAGCGGCTGGAGTCCGGGGTGTGCACCTCGTCGATCAGGAGGATCGAGCCGTCGGGGGCGCGGCCGAACTCGTATTTCGTGTCCACGAGGATGTAGCCGGCCGCTGCGGCGCGCTGCTGGCCCGCGTGGAAGAGGGCCAGCGCGGCGGCGGTGACCGCGTCCCAGGTCGCAGCGTCCACCCATCCGCGCTCCACGACCTCGGACATCGTGAGCCGCTCATCGTGTTGCCCTGGGCCGGCCTTGGTGGTGGGAGTGATCAGCGGCTCGGGGAGCGGATCGTTCTTGCGCAGCCCCTCGGGAAGATGGTAGCCGTAGATGTGGTGCTCCCCGGCTGCGTAGAGCGTCCAAAGGGACGTGCGCGTCACCCCGGTGATGTATCCGCGGACGATCACTTCCACCGGGAGCGGTTCGCACTCCTGCACCAGGCTCACGTTCGGGTCGGGGACCGAAAGCAGGTGGTTCGGGACAATGTGGCGCGTCGATTCGAACCAGAAGGCGCTCAGCTCGTTCAGCACCTGCCCCTTGTGTGGGACGGCGGCCAGCACCACATCGAAGGCCGAAAGGCGGTCGGTCGTCACGAGCAATCGTCGCCCGTCCGGCAACGAGAACCATTCCCGCACCTTGCCACGGCCCTTCGGGAAGGGCCAGGAAAGCTCGATCGCCCTCACGACATGGTCATCTGCCCTATCGCGCATTGGAGAGTCCCCTTTCCTAAAGCCTTGTGTGGACCGGTGCCTCATTGGAGCGCCTTGCGGATCGCCCCGGCCATACGCCGCGCGCGCTCCGGGGCATCGCCCAGGTGGCCGGAAACGTCGAGCAGGCTCAGCACCCGCTCCGGAGGGAGGTAGCCGGTGATCTCGGGTTCGGCGGCCAGGAGCGTGGGCAGGGGGTTCCCCCGGCCCGCACGCACCTCCTCCCAGGCGGCTAGACAGTGCCGACGGATCCGCTCGTGCATTGCCTGGCGGTCCGCTCCTGCCTTCACCAGTTCCAGAAGGAGGCGCTCCGTTGCCGCAAAGACGCCGTAGCGCTCCAGGTTTGCAGTGACCGCCCGATCGTCGATCGCCAGGCCGCGGAGGAGCCGCGCGGCGGTGCGGATCAGTTCGTCCGCAGCGAGGAAAGCGACCGGCAGGATCTCCCGACGGTTCGCCGAGTCGTCCAGGGTACGCTCGAGGAGCGAGTGGGCAGCGTTGTCCCAGGCGACGCGGGCGCACGCGGCCAGGAGGCGGGCCAGGCTGTCCACCTTTTCCGCCTCGATCGGGTTGCGCTTGAACGGCATCGCAGAGGAGCCGACCTGCTCGGGGGCGAACGGCTCGCTCCACTCGCCGATGGGCGGCGACTGCAAGAGGCGCAGGTCGAAGGCGAACCGATACAGAGAGGCGGCCAGGCCGGCCAGGGCGGAAAGCACCTCCCAGTCCTGGCGGCGCGGGTAGGTCTGGCCCGTGACCGGATACGCCTGCAGGCCGAGCTGTTCCATCACGCGGCTCTCGAGCTGCGCGGGGCTCACCTTCGTGCCGGCAAGCAGGTAGGCGAAAGAGGCGGCCGTGCCCACGGCGCCTTTGATCCCTTTGCCGCGGATGGAGCGCTGCAACCGGCGCAACGCCTGGAGGTCGGCCAGAAGGTCCTGCCCGTAGAGCGCCAGGCGGTAGCCCACGGTCGTGGGCTCGGCCGGCTGCAGGTGGGTCCAGGCTATACAGGGCTGGTGTGCGCGGGCTTCGATCTGCTCGGCTAAAATGTTCAGGAGGTCCCCAAGTCCCTGGCAGAGCCGTTCGAGCGCCTCGCGGATGCGCAGGGCGTCCACGTTGTCTGTGATGTCGGCGCTGGTCGCGCCCAGGTGCAGGATGGGTCCGCCCACCGGGCACTGTTCCGCGAAGGTGCGCAGCTCCGCGACCACATCGTGGCGCACGCGCGCTTCGATCTCGGCCGCACGCGCGAGGTCTACATCGTCTTGGTGGGCTTCCAGGTCGGCCACCTGCTCCGGGCGCACCACGCCCGCCTCGGCCTGGGCACGCGCCAAGGCCACCCACACCCGGCGCATCAGGCGACGGCGGTGCTCCTCGGACCAGATCCGGCGCATCTCCTCGCTGCCGTAGCGCCAGGAAAAGGGCGAAACGAACGTTTCGTCTCCGGACATCGAAGCCTCCGGGACCGGAGCCGTGCGCCGCGGTCGCCGGGGATCCCGCGGCCACGACTCCGGGCGATGCAACCGCTACAGCCCTGCGGCGTAACGGATGCCCTGGACGAACAGGGCGAGCCCCAACCCACCACTCCCGCCGCGCGTCCAGTCGGGCCGCTGCCAGGGGAGGACGTGGTCCTCCGGGTGGGGCATCAGCCCCAACACGTTGCCCCGCGCGTTGCAGATGCCGGCGACATCGGCAACCGATCCGTTCGGGTTCCAGGGATAGGCGGCCGGGCCTCCCGCGGGGTCCACGTAGGTCAGGGCGATCTGTCCTTGCGCATCCAGGCGTGCGAGCACGGCATCGTCGCGCGGCACAAACCGCCCTTCACCGTGCGCCACGGGGCACGTGATCCGCTCCTCCAGCCCGCGGGTGAAGATGCAGGGGCTCTTGGGGTTCGGCTGCAGCCACACCCAGCGGCATTCGAAACGGTTCGAGGCGTTCCGTGTCAGGGTGGCCTGGATGCCGTCTTCCGGTGGCCCAGGGAGCCAGCCGCTTTTCACCAGTGCCTGGAACCCGTTGCAAATCCCCAGAACCGGGCGGCCGGCTTCTACAAAGCGCGCAAGTTCCTCCTGGAAGAGCCAGCGCAGGTCGGAGGCGAGCAGCCGGCCTGCCCCGAGCGCGTCCCCGTACGAAAAGCCGCCGGGGAGGATCAGCATCGCAAAGTTGTGCAGGCGTGAGGGGCGCTCCCGCAATTCGTTCACATGCAAGATCGTCGGCCGGCCACCGGCGCGCTCGACCGCCCAGGCGGTCTCGCGGTCCCGGTTCGTGCCGGTTGCGTGGAGGATGAGGACGGGTGGCACCATCAGGCTCCTCCGTGCCAGGCACGCACGAGCTCGGCTACGGAGACGTCCGCGACCGGCTCGCCTCTGTAGCCCAGGATGCGCAGCCGGCCGTCGCCCGTGGTCTTTCCCACGCGCCGACAGGCACAGCCGGCCATCTTCGCCTCGAAGGCTGTTGCATCGTCCGGGGCGACCTCGACCAGGAAGCGCCCGCTGCTTTCCGAAAACAGGGCCACCGCCTCGGCGGCCAGAGCGTCTGAGCGGAGGGCCCGCAGGTCGAGCTCCATCCCCAGGCGTCCCGCCAGAGCCATCTCCGCAGCGGTAACTCCCAGCCCGCCTTCCGAAAGGTCGTGGCAGGCGCGCACAAGGCGGGCACGGATCGCCCGGTGCAGCGCACGCATCGTTTGCAGCGACTCGGGCCGGGGGAGAGGCACCGAGTTCCCGAGCGCCCCGTGCAGACGTGCGTAGAGCGACCCGCCGAGCTCGGGGAAGGTTTCCCCGAGAAGGTAGAGGAAGCTACCCGCCGCCTTCAGATCCATCGTGACCGCCTCTCGGACATCCGGGACGATCCCTAGCGAGGAGATGAGGAGCGTGGGCGGGATGGAGCGTTTCTGCCCTTGAGGGTCCACGAACTCGTTGTTCAGGCTGTCCTTGCCGGAAATAAAGGGCGTGCCGTAAGCCAGGGCGGCGTCGTGGCAACCTTGAACGGCGCGCACGAGCGCTCCCAGGCGGTCCGGGAGGGAGGGGTTTCCCCAGCAAAAGTTGTCCAGCAGCGCCACGCGGTCCGGATCAGCACCCACAGCGGTGACGTTGCGCAGCGCTTCGTCGATCGCTGCCCAGGCCATGGCGTAAGGGTCGATCCGGCCGTAATGGGGGGAGATCCCTACACCGAGCGCGAGACCCTGCCAGCCCTCCACCTCCAGGGGGCGAAGGACCACGCCGTCGGACGGTCCGTCGGCGGCGGCTCCCACCAGCGGCTTGATCAGCGTCGCGCCCTGCACCTCGTGGTCGTAGCGACGGATGACCTCCTCCTTGCTGGCCACATCCGGGTGGGAGAGCATGGCGAGGAGGAGCGGGGTGAGGTCCCCGGTGGCGATCTCTGGCTCCGGGAACGACGGAGCCACCCATTCCGCCTCCATCGTTCGGCGTGGCCAGCCGTCGTGGAGGAAGGCCATATCCAGGTCGGCGACCAGCGTACCCCGGTAGCGAACCCGGAGGCGGCCGTCCCCGGTGAAACGGCCGATGACCGTCCAATCGACGTCGAAGGCGCGGCAGATTTCCCCCAGGCGGGCCAGGTGCTCCGGAGGGACCGCAAGCACCATGCGCTCCTGGG
>JBMFPK010000077.1:0-3116 GCA_049969155.1 Chloroflexia bacterium
CGAACATATTCCCGGGCACGTTGATAGATGTCCTTGGCCCCGGCCTGCTGCCAGGACTCGAGCGATTCTCGACTGAACAGCCGTGGCATGAATTGCTCTCGTCGATAGGAACGACGTGTGTGCGGAATGGCCAGGAAGTTTCCGGCATGACCGACCTGGCGGATCACCTCCAAACCCAGGCTGGGCTCCGAGTCGTCGATGCCGCGCCGCAGGCGCCTTGCGATCCCCAGAATCTCGTGGTCGATCACCAGGTCTTCGCACGACTGGCTGATCTCAAAGTTCATATGTCCTGGACCTGCCACCAGATTCACGCGGGCCAGGTTGGCCAAGACGAGTCCCAAGGCCGACTCGATCCCTGCCTGGGCATCCACAACCTTAGAATCGGTCAGGCCAAGATAGCCGTGGGTGGGAAGTCCAAGTCGCTTGCCGACCTCGTTGTACGCACAGTCCATCATGATGGTCTCGATCGCCCCCATGGGCGTAGTCCCGTAGCGCATATCGAGGATCGCGGGCGAGCCCCCCCAGAGCATCTTGGCCCCGGGCCGCACGATCTGCGCGATCACCACCCCGCTCAGCGTCTCAGCGGTGTGCTGCACGATCGACCCGATGAGTGTAGCCGGCCCTGTTCCCCCCGCCAGAGGCATCGAGATAAAGATCACCGGGACGTCTCTCTCGGCACATAGGATCAAGTTTTCGCAGGTGATCTCGCTCCAATGGAGCGGTGGAGTCGGGCAAATTGCTTGCGCCGTCACCGGTTTCTGGGCGAGCGCTTCGTATCCGCCGACGGCAGCAGCCACCAGATCCAAGATCACCTGCTGCCCCTCAATGCTGAAGCCCCCTGTGACGAAGGGCTTGCGCGTGTGCTTGAGGAGCAGGTACAGCCGGTAGCTATCGCTGATCTCTTTGGGGACATCGCTGCTGATGATCGCGGTCACCTGGGCATCGATCTCCGGCAGCTGTTCGGTGATCTTGTAAAAGCGGATCAGGTCGGCGGAGACCGCCTCCCGCATCCGCCTTTCCTCTGGGTCCAAATAATACACCGAGGTTGCCCCAGGGTAGTAGTAGGTGTTCTCTCCACCCAGATCGAGGCGTGCCTGGCCCTCGAGATCGTAGAGCACAAACTCGGAGGGAGCAGTCTTGAGCGCTTGCTCCACCAGCGCCCGCGGGATCCGAGCGACCTGCTTTTTTCGCTCTACGTGTGCCCCGTGATCCGCAAGTAAGCTGAGGGCGCGCTCGCTGTGCACCTCAACCCCGGGATCCTCGAGAGCCGACATCGCCTCGTCGAGCACCCGATCGATCGTCTCATCGCTCAGGAAGCGGATGGATGGCTGTACCATGGCTTTCACTCCTTGCTTGAATTGGCGCTGGGAAATCTTAAAACCGACGAAAAAGCCAAACGTCCACAAGCGGCCATAACGATCTGGTGCGTGCCTACAAGCTCAATAGCACGTTGATCAGGACGGTCAACCCATCGCAGGCCTGCTCGCGGGTCAGGATGAGGGGAGGCACTAGGCGCATGACGTTGCCATACAGCCCTCCGCCGATCACAAGCAGGCCGGCGTCCACGCACCGTTGGGTCGCCTCTCTGAGGATTTCCGGGGCTGGGGAGCCATCGGCGTGCACAAATTCGATCCCGAGCATCAAGCCGCGGCCACGAACATCACCGATCGCCGCAACGCGGTCTCGGAGTCCAGATAGGGTATCATAGAGGAAGTTCCCCACCACTTGGGCGTTCTCGAGGAGGTGTTCCTCTTCGATCACCTCGAGGGTTGCCAGGGCCGCCGCACAGGAGACCGGGTTGCCCCCAAAAGTGGAGCCATGGGCACCAGGCTCCCAACGAGCCATGATGTCTGGCCGGGCCAGAAGAGCGCCTAGGGGAAACCCGGAGGCAAGCGCCTTGGCCAAGGTCATCGCATCGGGAACGAATCCCGGAACGTGCTGCCAGGCGAACATCTTTCCCGTACGCCCCATGCCGCTCTGTACTTCATCCACGATCAACAGGATCCCGTGGCGTGTACAAAACTCGCGCAGCCGCAGAAGGAATTCGTCCGGCGCAACATAGTAGCCCCCTTCGCCCAGGATCGGCTCGATCATCACCGCGGCCGTTTGCTCTGGAGGCACGGTCGTGTGGAACAAACGCTCCAGGGCTTGAAAGCATTCCAGGTGACAGCGCTCACGCACCTGACCGTAGGAACACCGGAAACACCAGGGATACGGGACATGGTAAACGGCCGGGAGAAGCGGTTCGTAGTACCGTCGCAAGGCCGCCTTGGCGGTCACCGACGCAGCACCGAGTGTACGCCCGTGAAAAGCGCCCTCGAAGGCCACAATGGCCGGCCGGCGGGTCACGTATCGGGCCATCTTGAGCGCTGCTTCCACCGCCTCAGTGCCACTGTTACAGAAAAATGCCATGCCCAGTTCTGGCACAAGCGCGCTCAGCCGCTCCGCGAGCTCTACATACGTTGGGTACCAGCTCACGTGGTAACAGGCGTGGATCAGCTGCTCGATCTGCTTTCGCGCCGCCGCAACCACGCGTGGGTGGCAATGGCCAGTGTTCACGACGGCAATTCCCGAGGCAAAGTCCAGGTACTCCTTGCCATCGGGAGCATAGAGGTATACTCCTTCGCCACGTTCGACTTCGGTCATGCTCCAACGGGGAAGTGCCGGAGCGATAACCGCTTGACTCCGCAGCGCAAGGTCACCCATACTCGTCTCCTTTCTCTTGAGACATCTCGACCGCCTTGCAAATGTCCCGGCGGAACGATTCCATATGGTCGGTGATCGCTTCCTGGAGCGCGGCTAAATCGCGTTTCCGGATCGCCTCCAGGATCGCGCGGTGCTCCTGCGCTAGGAGCGTGCGTACTTGGGGTAACACCGTAAACACACTCGTCCGTGCGTCGTCTAGGGCATCGTAGAGCATTGCGTTGAGCGTGGCGATGAATTGGTTGCGGCCTGCCTGGCAAAGGGTGTCATGAAAAGCGCGGTCACAGCGCACAATCCCGTGGACATTCCCCAGAGCCACATACCCATCCATCCCCGCCACCAGCGTCCGCAGCTTCCCAAGCTCCTCCGGGGTGATGTGCTCCACGGCGCGCATCGCCGCACGCAGTTCCAGC
>JBMFPK010000077.1:3126-9565 GCA_049969155.1 Chloroflexia bacterium
CACGGGCCTCCAGGAGATCCAGGACTTGCTCCCGCTGGCGCCGGAGCCAGTTTCCCCACATTTCTTTCAACGCTTCTTCTGAGGGTTCCCGGGCAAAGATTCCCGTCCCAGGGCGTACTTCGATCAGTCCCATCCCCTCCAGGATGCGTAAAGCCTCCCGGATCGAACTCCGCGCGATCCCCAGCCGCTCTGCCAGATCTCGCTCCGGGGGAAGCCTGTCCCCAGGTTTCAATTGCCCAGAATCGATCATCCGACGGATCCGGTCAACCGCCGCATCACACAGACGGTACCTGGGGAGCGGCTCCCACAGATTCATGCTCATCGATATGCTTCCAGCATGGGCTTATGGTCTGCTGGCCAGACCAATTATAGCAAACTCCAAGCGTCTTGTCAAGAAGTTGGTAATGGGGACGGGGTGGCGCTCAGCGGGGCAGAGCAAAGAGCAGGGCGGTGGTGGCAAGCGGAACCGTGAGGTTGTCCGTGCCGCGGGGAGAAAGCGCTTCCACCAGTGCACCAGCCAGGCCGGCCAGGAGGCCATGCGCAAGTGCGATCGGCGGGGCATAACGGCCCAGGAAGCGCAGCGTCAAGGTCACTGCGAGCGCTGTCCACCCGACGAAGGCCAGACTCCCTAGCCAGGTACGTCGCTGTCCCCAAACGGAGTATCCACGTTTCCCGAAGGCGCGTCCGACGACGGAAGCCATCGCGTCCCCCCACGCCATCGCCATCAGCCCTGAGGCGGCAATCTCCGGCCGTGCGATGCGCCAGTAAAGGGCGATAAGGATCGCGAAAGAAACCGGAAACAGGACAGTTCCCCAGCTCCGCTCTCCCACCTCGATAGCGCCGAAAATGTGGAAACGTAAGGAGAGCGCGTTCAGCACCGCAAAGACGAGGGGCGGGACAAGGGCCCACTCCCAGTGGCGGAAGAGGAAAAGGGTGGGAAAGATCCATATCCCCACGGCGATGTGCACGGCTTTCCGGGTGACCTCAGCGGAGGCCCACCCCAGACGGCGTGCCAGGTCACAGCCGAGGAGCACGGCAAGCACATAGGCGAAAGAGAGGAACACCCCGCGTGCATCTGCTCCGCTCACCGTTCCTCCCCGGGAATGCGCTATGTGGGAAGGGTCACCTGACGCCAGCACCAAAGCACCTCCAGCGTGGTGCGTACGGCGTCCGATTCCCCTTCCTCGCTCGCCCAGGAGCCGTTTTCCTCCTGCCGCAGCAGGAGCTGCTCCCAGGCCAGCCGCGCCAGCGGAGTTTCCAAGCGATACCCCGCTAGAAGGAGGTTATGGAGCAGCGATGCGAACATCGAGGCGAACCAGCCCGGTTCGCGCATCGCCAGGCTCAGAGTGCGGATGATGTTCAAAGCAGGGCCGGAGCGTCGCCCCAGGCGCCGTGCCAGCAGGGGCAGGGCGTACCATGCGGTATGGCGCGGAAAGCCCGCAAAGACGCCTCCCTCCAGCTGCCACTTCAGGAGCATGTCGAGCGCCCGGGTTACGGGTTCCTCCTCTTCGCACCCATAGGCTACCAGCACCGAGCTCGTCCAGGCGGTGAGATACAGCCGACTGGCCTCCTCTCCCTGTCGCTGCCACCGCGGAAGCGGATCGCCCCGCGGAACACGATCTGTCCATCCCCCATCCGGATCCTGCTGTTCCAGAAGGAACGTCAATCCCCGGCGAGTGAGGGAATGCCGCGAAAGCCCCAGGTCGGCCAGAGCAAAGAGCATCTCCACGGTTTCGGGGACAGCTTCCTGGGCCCCGGGTTCGAGCCCGGCCGGCCAGCCGCCGCGGGGGCCGACGAGTGCCTCCAGTTCGTTCACTACCTGTGAAGGGGGGGCGGTGCCTTCGAGCAAAGCCTGAGCCCGTGCCCGGGCGATCCCGTCCCCCTGTGCCTCCACGAATGCCTGTGCCTTGCGGATGTCCAACGGTTCCTCCTTGGCCGGGCCTGAATCACCCTCCTGCCGGTCGTGGGCATTCTACCTGAAGCGGCCAACTGCGTCAAACGCGGGACGCGCTTCCCGGCGCAGGCCTCCTTCGCGCCGAAAAAGCCGCCCTGAAGGAATCTCTTGTTCCACCCGACGCACGCGTGGGCCCGGCAGCGGCCGTGCCACGACCTCCTTACTGATTGCGCTGCCCGGGGGCCACGCGTGCCCAAAGCAACCAGAGGCGCCTCTCGATCGCCTCGGGGCGCGAAGCGTGCGCGCCCAGGCAGGGTTTCTCCTGCCCAGTGGCGCGCACACCCCGCGGTCTAGCGGAATAGCGTGTGCCCTTCTTCCTGGACAAACCGCGTGAATGCCTCCTCGGCCTGGCTCGCGGGGCGCGACCGATGTATAAGGTAGATCGTCCAGGAGAAACTGGGCCAGAGCACGATCGGATGCACCGGCGCGCGGGTCACTTCCAGTACGGGATGGGGAAAGAGGGTGGCCCCAAGCCCGGCGGCGACGAGCGGCAGAGCGGCTCCGGGGTCGGCCACCTCCAGCCTTGGGCCGGATACGGGCAGCGCGATCTCCCGCGAGGCAAAGACTTGCTCGAGCAGGTTGCGCGCTGGAGTCCCGCGCGCGGGCAGGATGAGAGGGACGTCAGCGATCTTGCGCAGCGAGAGCCGCTTGCGCTGCTCCCACTGGGGTTCCGGCGGGGCGATCAGCACTGTCTCCATACTCTGCAGCAGGATGCTGGAAAGCCCGCGCTCCTGGGCCGGCTCCTCGGCTACCACAAGATCGAGGTTCCCGTCGCGCAGGGCAAGGTCCTTTCCCGCGGGAGGGAGCGGCTCGAGCTGGACCACGACGGCCGGGTAGGCGGCGCGAAAGGCAGGGAGCAACCGGGCGAGCACATACCAGGCGGGGGAGCCACTTCCCCCGATGCGCAGCCGGCCCACGACCTCACCCCGGAGGAAAGCCATCTCCTCCTCGGCGCGCTGGGCCAGCTGCGCCACCTGGCGGGCCGTCTCCAGGAGGCGTTCGCCCGCGTGGGTGAGGACCATCCGCCGGCCGGCCCGGCGGAAGAGCCGCACTCCCAGGTGTTCCTGGAGCAGCCGGATCTGGCGGCTGACGGCCGGCTGCGTCAAGTGCAGCCGGCGTGCAGCCGCTGTAAAGCTCCCTGTTTCGGCAACGGCTAGGAAGGTCTGGAGTTGATAGGTGTCCAACACCGCTCTTCCCCATCCTTTGGCATCCAGGGCATCCAGCGCCAAGCCATTCCCCGGACAATCGGCGGGAGAGCCTTTCGCACCTCCCCTTCTCTCAAGCCTGGGAAAGAAGGAAAAACGGCGCTACCTAGTGGGTGGCTGGGGCCTGCAGCCAGGCCGGGGTTTCCTGCAAGCCGCTCACCGGCTCTATGCCCGGATGGTCGGGCGCACCAAGGCCGACCCACTTGCGCAGCAGCACGTTGTCCACATAGGCCCCTTCGGTATAGTGCACCGAGTAGTCAGAGGTAAAGACCAGGGCAACCCAGACCTGAGGTTGTCCCAGTAGGTTTCCCAGGGTGGGAACGTTTGTTAGGTCCAACTCGCGATCGATCCAGTTGGTGTCGCCCGAAGTGCACCAGCCGTAATAGTTCAACCCATCGATGGAAGCGAGCCGGCATACGCCATCGTACCCCGACTCGCTGTGCAGCCAGAGCTTGAAGGTGAGATCGGCGTCTCCGGCGCCGACCAGGCTGAAGGGGCCATACACCATCCACCCCTCGGCATAGTCCGGGTAATTGCTGCCACAGGGGAGGGAAGCACCGTTGGCCCCGCCCCCCACTGCCCAGCCGCTGTAACCCCCTAGGAAAGGCCGGCAGTTCCGCTTGCCCCAATAGTACTCGCCATAGTCCGGGACGTTGTCGAAGACGTCCCACGGCCCCGGGAATGACGCTTCAAAGTCCTCGTAGAGGAGCGTTTGCCAGCCTGGAGGGGTGGTCGGCACAGGGGTGGGCGACGGCCCGCCGGTCCAGAGATGCCGGAACACCAGCGGCAGGTAGATCCAGTGGGAAGGTGGCGCGCCGCAAGAGACCTGGAGGTCGGCAGTCATCGTGGCCCCGGAGTCGCTGATGTTGGTCACCCCGATGCAGCTGTTCGTACAGGCATACCAGGAGCTGCTCTCCGGGTGGGTAACCATCGTCCAGTTGCGGTTGTTCGTGCCTCCGGGGAAGGGGTCGTTCGCATCCCCCTGGTTGGTACGGAACTCCAGGTGGCGTGCGCCGTCCGCCTGTTCCAGGGCTACCAGGTAATGATAGCCGTCGGGGCAGCTGCAGTGGGGGTCCAGGGTACATTCGTAGTCGTTCTGAAGGGAGTAGTTCCACATCGCCTCGTCCACATGCCAGACCAGGAGGCCGGCTCCTGGCAAGTACTCGTCGTACGAGCCCGAGACCCGCTGTCGGTTCTCCAGGAGGAAATACTCCTGGCTGGCCAGTGCCGAAGAGCGCATCTTGAGCACCGTCTGCGCCGGAGCGGGGTTGTTGTAGGCCTGCGGGATGGCTTTTCCGGTCACGTTGCTGGTGATGTTCGTGGGTGCCACAAATCCCATCTGCACGCGGCTCCAGGCGTCCGGCCAGGCGGGAGAGCTGCCGTCCGTGCCCCATCCGCCGCTGTTGGGCCCGTTCCAGGAACCGGCTGCCATCAGGCTCCAGTCCCCGATCCCCCAGGAAGAGTAATCGCGGTCGTAGAGGTCGGGCAGGTTCCAGAAGCCGTGCCCCATCTCGTGCGCAAAGACGCCGATCGTCATATCGCTCGTCGCGGCGCTCACGTTCATCCAGTACTCGGGCATGATCACATAGTCGGCGATCGTCACACCGTCGTAGGTGCGGGGGTTCATCAGGCTCCAGGAGTGCGACCAGATGTCGTGGGGATCGCCGGTGAACTCGGCACCGGGGCCGGCGTGGATCAGCATGATCGGTTCCGCATATCCGTCCCCGTCGTTGTCGTATTGGGAAAAGTCGACCACGCTGTTCACCGCGTCCACGATGTCCTCGGCCAGCTTCTGGCAGTTGTGCGGGTAGGGGGAATCGAAGCAGTAGCCGCAGTTGCTTCCGCAGTATCCGACGTAGTAGGCGTAGGTCTGCGGGGCGGTGCGCCATCCCAGGCTGCTGGGCAGGTTCACCGTGACGATGTCCACCTGCCCGTAGGAGACTTCGTTGAAGTAGTCGCGCACGGAGCCACGTCCGCCCACCGGGGCAGCGAAGATCAGGCTATCGAAGAACGAGGCAGTGACCGTGTTGGCGTTGTCGCTGAACTTGACGGCCACTGCGAGCGCGTTCAGGGTGCCCGTGAGGCCTTTCGGGCGCGTGTGGGGTGTTTCGATCCCTTTGGCGCGAGCCCAGGCCGGATCGGCCAGGAAGCGCGGCAAGTCCAGCTCGCCGCGCAGGAACTTTTCCCAAACCCGGGGATGGGGCGGCATCGTCCGAGGGTCCGTCGTGACGGACGCTGCTAGAAAGACAGGGGCCAGGAGGAGCAACAAAAGGGCAAGAAAAGCAACAGAGCGGGACATTGGATTCTCCTATCGGGCCATTCTTCCCCTTCCGGGGGTGTCCGGAGCTACAACTCCTCACATGATTCGACCTGCAGGATCCAACCGCTACCTCCTTTCACCACCGTGCCCGTCAGGCGCAGGTGCCGCCCCACGAACTCCGGCATACTCTTCGGCTGCTTGCCGCCCTCCGGCGGGCGCACCACCTCCAGCGGCGCCCAGGGAGTCACCTCCAGCCGGCCGCCCCCGGCCGCGCGCAGGAAGAAGCGGACGTCCCGTCCCTTTCCTTCCGCCTCCAGGATGCCTTCCACGGTGACCTTCTGGCCAAGGAAAACACCCGGGTCCGCGATCAGCCGCCGCAGCAGCTCCGCCGGTTTCTCCTGGACGGCCGGGGTCGGCTGCGGCGTGGCAGCCGGTGCCACCGTGGATGGGCCGCATCCGGCCAGGATGGCCAGCGCAGCGAAGGCGAGCCCCAACCTGCCGATCGAACGCCTCATGTCACACCTCCTCCGGTTGCACGCCGACAAGCCCGCCGGGTGCAAGTTCCGGTCCGTGTCCCGCTCCGAGATACAGGCGCGCAGAGGTGTCCGCTTGGCAGCCCGCACCTCAGCGGGCCGTGTAGGACACCTCTTGATCCGGCGCGAGCACTTCGATCCAGATGTTGCCGCGGTTGAGCGGGACTTCCTGCCCCAGGGCATCCAAGAAGCGCAGTTCATCGACCGGCTGGGCTCTGGACCAGCTTCCCTCCGCGCACCGGCCGTCGAGGCAGAAGAGCGCCTTTCCTTGCCCCGTGGTCTGGATCTGCATCCTTCCCTGTTCGTCCCCTGGGATGGGCTGCTGGGGAACAAAAAGGATCAGGACGTTCTTCGCCCGGAGCTGGGCGCCGGTGAGCCGGTCGATCTGCGGCCGGCCCTTGTAGAAGCGCAGGTAGTCGTTGTGCGCCCGGTCGTACACGTAGCGTACCGGGTGATCGAAGGCGAAGGAGACCGTAGCGCTGACCGG
>JBMFPK010000078.1:0-9451 GCA_049969155.1 Chloroflexia bacterium
CTCTCACGCCCCGCGAGGTCGAAGTGCTCAGGCTGATCGTTCAGGGGTATACCAACCGGCAGATCGCCGAGAAACTGTGCGTCAGCGTGCGCACCGTAGAAGGGCACCGTGCCAACCTCTGCAGGAAATTGGATCTGCGAAGCCGGGTGGAGCTCGTGCGCTATGCCCGGGAGCACGGTTTGATCGAGTGACCTCCTCAAACTACGTAGCCACCTTCGTGGTTCCCACGGGGTGGCTACGTAGTTTCCCCTCCCTTTGCCTCTTTCCAAAACCCCGACTTTGTACGCTTGATGCGGCCACAGCGGCCCGTTAGAATTCGCCATGTCGAGGACCTGCATCCGTAGTTGCGGGGTGACCATGGCGGATCTGTCCTGTGCAGCACCTACCCGGCCCCCTCGGATCGGTATGCGTGGTATCACGAAAGCCTTTCCAGGGGTTGTCGCCAACGACGGCATCGACTTGGATGTTTACCCGGCGGAGATCCACGCCCTGCTGGGTGAAAACGGTGCCGGCAAGAGCACGCTGATGAAGATCCTCTACGGCTTTTACCAGGCCGATGCCGGCCAGATTCTGGTCGACGGAAAACCGGCTTCGATTCGCTCCCCTCGGGATGCCCGGAAAGCGCACATCGGCATGGTCTTCCAGGAATTTACCCTTATCCCCGCGCTCAGCGTGGCGGAGAATATCGCGCTGTTCTGGCCCGACCTCCCGGCGGTACTGAACCGCCGGGGGCTGCACCGCCGGATCCTGGCCCTTTCCGAGCAGTATGACCTGCGCATAGATCCTCAGGCGATGGTGGCGGAACTCTCCATCGGGGAGCGGCAGAAAGTAGAAATCCTGAAGTTGCTGCTTTCCGGAGCGCGGATCCTCATTCTGGACGAACCCACCCGTGTGCTGGCCCCGCACGAAGTGGAGGCCCTCTTCCGCGTGCTGGACAACCTGCGCCGGGACGGCTACGCCATCATCCTGATCACCCACAAGGTAAAGGAAGTGCTGTCCTGTGCGGATCGGATCACCGTCCTGCGCGGCGGGCGAGTCGCTGGCTCTCTCGCACGTTCGGAAGCGAGCGAGGAGAAACTGATCGCCCTGATGTTCGGTCAGACGTTGGCCAGTCCCAGCGTTCAGCCGCGGAAAGCTCGGGACGAAAGCGTACCGCCTTTGCTGGAACTGCGAGGGATAGAAACGCGGGCCAGCGGTGCCGAGATCGGGCTGAAGGGGATCGACCTGCAGGTCTATCCGGGCGAAATCGTCGGGGTGGCCGGGGTGTCCGGCAACGGCCAAAGAGAACTGGGCGATGCGATTCTGGGAATGATCCCGTGCGTACGGGGGCGAAAAATCCTCTTCGGAGAAGATATGACCCGTGCCTCCGTTGGAATCGTCCGCCGGTGTGGCGTCGGTTTCATCCCCGAGGACCCGCTGAGCATGTCGGCGGTGCCTTTGATGACCGTCCTGGAGAACCTCGTGCTGACCCGAACCTGGCGCTACGCCCGTTCCGGCGGACTGCGAATGGATTGGCAGGCAGCCCACAGAGATGTTCAGGACGCGATGAAGCGATTCGGATTCTCCTTCTCCCTGTACGTGCCTGCCAGGACCCTCTCCGGCGGGAATCTCCAGCGCATGGTGATCCTCCGCGAACTGGGCTCTCAGCCCCGTTTGATCATCGCTTCGTACCTTACGCGCGGCCTGGACGTACGGAGTGCCGTTGCGGCCCGTCAGGCCCTGATCCAGGCAAGGGATGAAGGGGCCGGAGTACTGCTCATCTCCGAGGATCTGGAGGAGTTGTTCGCCCTGAGCGACCGGTTGGTGGTCCTTTACGGGGGACGAATCGTCGGGACATTCCGGCCCGAGGAGACAGATCTCTACACCATCGGCCACCTGATGACGGGGTCGGAGGTTCCCCATGCCTGACACGACGGCGGTTCTTTCTCGCCCTCCCAAGCTTTGGCGCAACTTGGTGGACAGTGTAGCTCGCTACGCCCTGACGATTCTGCTCGCGTTGGTCCTTTTCGGGCTTATCCTGCTGCTCTCCGGCAAGAACCCGCTGCTTTCGTACCGAGACATGTTGAGATTCGCCCTCGGGAGCGGCTACGGCTTCTCCGAGGTGCTGGTTGCCATGACCCCCATGTTGCTGACAGCCCTCGCCGTGGCGCTGCCTTCCAGGCTGATCCTGATCAACGTGGGCGTGGAAGGACAACTGTACATGGGGGCCTGCTTTGCTACCTGGGGTGCGCTCACCTTCTCGCACCTGCCCGCATACCTCCTGCTGCCCCTTCTGGCGTTCCTTGGGATGCTGGGCGGAGCGCTGTGGGCGCTGCTCCCGGGCTACCTGAAAGCACGGGGCATCGCGAACGAGACGATCACGACGCTGCTGTTGAACTCGGTTGCCCCCAAGATCGTCTCCTTCTTCATTTTCGGTTTCTGGCATTCTCCGATGGACACCGACAAAACGGCCAATTTCGTCCCTGCAGCCCGTCTGCCCACCTTCTTCCGAACCCGCATCGACCTCAGCCTGCCCGTTGCCCTGGTGCTGCTGGGCCTGTTCTGGTGGTTTATGAAGTCCACCCGCTGGGGCTTGGAAATGCGGGCCATCGGCGGAAACCCCCAGGCCGCCCGACGCAACGGCATCCCGGTGGGGAAATACCTGGTCGCCGTGATGTGCGTCGGTGGCGCTATCGCCGGCCTGGCCGGAATGGCCCAGGTCTCCGGGTATTACGGCTTGCTCTTGGCCAACTTTTCCCGCGGGATCGGCTACATGGGCTTCCTGATCTCCTGGCTTTCCTTCGGCGACCCGCTGGGCATTCTGGTGATGTCCTTTGTGATCGCCGTCATCTTCACCGGCGGCAACCTATTGCAGCTGACCCAGGGGCTGCCGTTCGCTGCGATCAACCTTCTCCTTGCCCTCACTCTCTTTGTCGTTTTGGCCCGTCCGCGACTCCCGGAATTCGCGAAAGGAAAGGCGCGATGAACCTGCTGTCCGTGCTCGGTGTCATTTCCAGTGCCATCTTTTCCGGGACTTCGCTCCTCTATGCCACACTGGGGGAGGTGATCACGGAACGCTCCGGCATCGTCAACCTGGGGCTGGAAGGGGTATTGCTGGTGAGCGCCTCCTCCGGCTTTGCGGTCACTTCCTTGACCGGCAACCCGTACTTGGGCGTGTTGGCCGCCGCCCTCGTCGGCGGGCTGATGAACATGGTCCTGGGATACCTCGTTGTCACCCGCAAGGGGAACCAACTGGCCAGTGGCCTGGCGCTCATGTTTTTCGGTTTCGGCCTCAGTGCGTTGATCGGCAAGCCGTACGTCGGGGCAAAAACCCAGGGCCTCCCCCGAATCCTGCTGCCGGGCCTTGCGCACCTGCCGCGGCTCTACACTTCTCTGTTTCGGTTCGACATCCTGATCTACCTGGCGATTCCGATCGCCTTCTTTGTTTGGTGGCTGCTGTATCGCACCCGTTGGGGGTTGGGGTTGCGCGCGGTAGGGGAAAACGCGGACACGGCGTTTGCTTCGGGCCGGAATCCCTGGCGGATCCGTTATCAAGCGCTTTTCCTCGGCGGGCTCCTGGCCGGCCTCGGCGCTGCGCATCTCTCGATCGCTTACGCGAGGAATTGGACCGAATACATGACGGGGGGACGGGGGTTCATCGCCGTGGCGCTGGTCATCTTTTCCAAGTGGCACCCGCTGCGGGCGATCGTCGGAGCCCTGCTGTTCAGCGGCGCGGTCGCCTTCCAGCTCCTCCTGCAGGCCAGCGGCTTCAAGGTCTCCCCATTTCTGTTGGACACGATCCCCTACTTGCTGACGCTGCTCGTGCTGATGATCTGGGGTGGCACGCGCCGCCATGCCGCCCCGGCCAGTCTGGGGCGGGTGTACCACGGGACGGAATAGTCCTGTTGGGCAACGGCTCGCCGTTGCCCAACCATCGCGCAAAAGGAGGTGGTGACGGTAGGAGTATGAATCTCGGGCGCCTGTTTGCGGGAAACCGCTTCCCCTCAATCGTTCAGCCGATCCGATCGAAGGAGGAAAGACGATGAACAGGAAATGGCTCGTTTCCCTCGTGGCCGCCATCTTGCTCGGCGTACCGCTGACGGCATGTGGCCCGGCGACCACGCCCGCCACCCAACCGCCGACGGTACCGCCGGCCCCGCCGACGGCCACACCGGTGCCCCCGACGGCAGCCCCTACGCCTACCCCCGAGCAGCCCTGCCTGATCATCGGGGCACTGTACGGCGGACCCATCACCGACGCCGGATACAACCAGGCGATGCACGAAAGCGTCATGGCGATCCAGCAGAACATCCCCTGCGTCCAGATCATCGAGGCCGAGAACATCCCTGATGAGGCCGGGGCCACCACGACGATGGAAAACATGATCGCCCAGGGCGCCAAAATGATCATCGCCACCGCCTTCAACCACCAGAATCCAGCCTTCGAACTGTCCAAGAAGTATCCGGATGTCATCTTTGAGCACGCAGGTGGCTGGATGATGGGGCCGAACTTTGCCAACTTTTTCGGCAAGCCCCCGGAAGCCTGGTACCTCATGGGTATCGCGGCCGGCCTGATGACCAAGACGAACAAGATGGGCTTCGTCGCTGCTTTCCCGCTGGGCTGGACGCTGACCTTCGTCAACGCCTTTACGCTGGGCGCACAGTCGGTCAACCCCGACGCCCAGACCGTCGTGGCCTTTACCTTCGCCTGGGGAGATAGCGCGAAAGAAGCCGACGCGACCAATTCGCTCATCAACCAGGGTTGCGACGTCATCACCATGCACGTGGACTCCCCGGCGACGGTCATCTCCACCGCGGAGTCGCGCGGGGTCTACTCCATCGGCTTCCAGTCGCTGGCTGCTCAGCAGTTTGCACCGGAGTATTGGATCACCGGCGTCGGCTACACCCTCGGCGGCAAGTTGACCTGGCTGGCTTCCACGGTGATCGATGGCACCTGGCAGCCGATTTTCCTGCGGTGCGGCTTGGCCGACGGCTGTATGGCGATCGCGCCCTTCGGCCCCAAGGTACCCCAGGAGGTGCAGGATCGCGTGAACCAGGTGAGGGGCGAGCTTGAGGCCGGCAACATCGTCGTCTTCAAGGGGCCCATCGTGGACCAGGAGGGGAACATCCGGGTCCCCGAGGGCGAAGTGCTCACCGACGACAAGTTGAGCGCTGTGGACTGGTTCGTGAAGGGCGTCATCGGAAGCCCGAAATAGCCACGACGTTCGCCGAAGAGGGGCATTGGCAGGGGTTGCCTGCCAATGCCCCATCGGTGAAGAGAGATGCGAGTTCGAGCCTTGGACATCGGCCAGACCGTTCGCCATCTGCTGGCTCCGGGACAGCGGGGCACTATCCTCGCCGTCGTCTCTGAGGCCATCTATCTCCGCTGTGCTTCGGGAGAGCTCTTCTGGCTGACGACTGCTGGCATCCCCCGCCATCCGCGCAGCGTTCGAGTGCCCGCGCTTCTGCCCGCAGTTCCCGCGAACACCCCCTTTGCCGTGGACGAAGGAGGTCTCTTGACCATTGCTTCGCACCTCGTCCTGGACTGCCGCCGCGCACCGGTCTGGAGTCCGCCGGTGCTCTCCCGTGAGGAGGTTCTGCCGAGCACCGCTTTGCCCGAACGGATCTGTACAGTTTGCTCTCTACTGGAGAATCTCCCCCCTCCGGCCGGCCTGGGGACTCTTTTGCCGGCCATCTTGGGGACCGACACCCGCAGCCCGTGCTCTCCTCCGCGGGCGGGAGGGCCCTCTTTCCCCGCGCTTGCCTTTCCCATTGTCCTGGAGACCGCCGCGGCTTGCCGGGCCCGAGACGGGGAGAAGCTCCTCCTGCACGCCGAGTCGCTGGTCGGTCTAGGGGGAGGGCTGACCCCTTCCGGGGACGACTTTGTCGGAGGGCTCTTCTTCTGCCTGCACCATCTCTCGCGTCTCTATCCGGAATCTTTGTCCCCCGTGGACTGGGCCGATGCGATACACCGCTCCTCCGACCGAACGAACCCCATCAGTGTCACGGCGTTGAACGATCTGGCAAGAGGTCAGGGTGTGGAACCCCTTCACGAATGGTTGGGCGCTATCTTGACCGAGGGTTCGCTGGAACGGATGCAACACTACGCCGCGCGGTTGGTCCGGATTGGGCACTCCACCGGTTGGGATCTGCTGAGCGGCGTGTTGACGGGTCTGCTCTGGATCTCAGAGTGAAAGGAGCCACCATGGACATCAAGCAGGAAATCGAAAAGGCCAACGAGGAGGCGGTCCGCCGGATGATCCAAGGGGAACCCGTGCTCGTGGATATCGCCCCGGCCGGGGAGGTGATCCCCGGCTTGGAGGGTAAGATGATCACGCACGCCGGTCCTCCGATCCCGTGGCGGGAGATGTGCGGTGCGATGAGAGGCGCCATCCTCGGGCAGGTGCTCTACGAGGGTTGGGCCCAGACGGTGGACGAAGCGCTTGCCTTGCTGGAGAAGGGCGCCATTCGCCTGGAACCGAACCATCACCATCGCACCGTCGGCCCGATGGCAGGCACGATCTCCCCCTCCGCACCGGTCTGGGTGGTGGAGAACCGCGCCTTCGGCAACCGCGCCTTCTGCCGCCAGGTGGAAAGCCATCAGCAGTTCGGCAACTACAGCGAAGAGGCGCTACAGGGGCTGCGGATGTGGCGGGGCCTTTGGGCGCCGACCCTGCGCAAGGCACTGCACCACATCGGCGGTCTGAACCTGAAGCCGATCATCACCCAGGCGCTCCAGATGGGGGACGAACTGCACAACCGCCACAGCGCGGCATCCAGCCTGTTTGCCAACGCGATGGCGGTGGCGATGGTCGAGGCCGACATCCCCAAAGCGGAGATGCTGCCCACCCTCAAGTACATCACCCAGCACAACCTCATCTTCCTGGGCCTGGCCATGGCCGCGGGCAAAGCCATCGCGGACCCGGCGATGAACATTCCCTACAGCACGATCGTGACCGCGATGTGCCGGAACGGAGTCGAGTTCGGCATCCGCGTCAGTGGGCTGGGCGAGGAATGGTTCACGGCGCCGGCTCCTGTTGTGAACGGCCTCTACCTGCCAGGCTACAGCGCGGAGGATGCCGGCCTGGACATGGGCGACTCGGCGATCACCGAGACGGTCGGCTGGGGCGCCTTCACCATCGGCGGCGCCCCGGGCATCCTCAGCCTGGTGGGCGGGACCCCCGAGGAAGCTTTGGCCTACTCTCGGGAGATGGGCAAGATCACCGCAGCGACCCACCCGGTCTACCGGATGCCCGTCCTAGGTTTTGCCGGCATCCCGATCGGGATCGACATCCGCAAAGTCGTCCAGACGGGCATCACGCCCATCATCGATACCGCCATCGCCCACAAAGCGCCCGGGCACTCCATCATCGGCGCCGGACTCGTGCGCGCCCCGCAGGAGTGTTTCAAGAAAGCGTTGATCGCCTTCGGCAGGAAATACCAGATCGGCTGAGGGGAAAACCCATGGCTTCCGGCTTGGTCATCCGCAAGAACCAATACTACGACTCGGTCTTCCTGATGGGCGTCAACCGGCGCATCCTGAATTTCCAAGGGGTGCAGCAAAGTGCCGTCCTGATGGCCACTCCGGCCAACAAGAGGCTTCTCGCGGAAATGGGCTTTCAAGACCCCCGGTTGGCCAACGCGCAGCCCACGGATCTCGTCGTTGCCGTTGCCGCGGAGACCCCACAGGTTGTGGAAGCGGTTCTGGGACAACTGGACGCGTGGCTGCAACCCCCGGTGGGAAGAGCCACGGAGGACCGGCCGCATCGCCTGGAGGAGGCGCTGGCAAGGAAACCGAATGCCAACCTGGTGGTCATTTCGGTGCCCGGGGAATACGCGGCCCGGGAAACCCGCAAGGCTCTGGAAGCGGGCCTGAACGTCTTTCTGTTCAGCAGCAACGTCTCTATCGAGGACGAGCGGCAGTTGAAAGAGTTCGCCGCGCAGCGGGATCTCATCGTGATGGGGCCGGATTGCGGAACCAGTCTTATCAACGGGGTGGGACTCGGGTTTGCTAACGCGGTACGCCGGGGCCCCATTGGCGTCATCGGAGCCGCCGGCACCGGAATCCAAGAGTTCACCTGCCAAGTGCACCTGGCCGGCTACGGCATATCCCACGCCATCGGCACCGGTGGCCGAGACCTTTCCGACGAGATCGGCGGACGCACCGCCCTGACTGCCCTGGATGCTCTGCAGGACGACCCCCAGACAGAGGTCATCGTCTTCATTTCGAAGCCGCCGGGTAGCCGGACCTTGACGAAACTCCGCGCACGGTTGCAATCTTGCCCCAAGCCTGTGATCGGCTGCTTCCTGGGCGTGCCCGCCAAGGAGGAGCTCTCGGCCCCCAACTTCCGAGTGGTCCGCACCATCGACGAGGCTGTCCAGCAGGCCATCGCGGTGTTCACCGGAGAACCGCCAGCCCCGCCGCTTGCCCTGTCGACAGAGGAACGAGAACAGGCGATCCAGGAAAGGTCCCGCTGGGGTGCCGGGCAAAAGTACCTGCGTGGCCTCTTTGCCGGAGGAACCCTTTGCTATCAAGCCCAGCAAATCCTTCAGGATGCAGGCATCCCCGTCTATTCGAACACCCCTCTTGCACCCGCGCACCGGTTGACCCATCCCGACCAAAGCCACGAGCACACGGTGGTGGACATGGGGGACGAGTACTACACCACCGGCAAACCCCATCCGATGATCGACGCCACCCTGCGCAGGCAACGTATCCTCGCCGAAAGCCGCGATCCGCAGGTCGCCATCCTGCTGCTTGACTTGATTTTGGGCTACGGTGCTTCCAGGGACCCCGCGGGGGAGCTGCTCGACGCGATCGTGGAAGCGCGGCAGATGGCGGGGCGGCGCGGCGGTGCGCTGACCGTCGTTGCCTCCATCTGTGGGACAGAGGCCGATCCCCAAGATCTGTCTCTGCAGACCAGCCTTCTGAAAGAAGCGGGGGCCATTGTCTTCTTCAGCGCTGCCCGAGCAGCGCTCTTTTGTAGCGAGCTCCTGAGGGGGAACTAGGAGGCGCAAATGGCACGTTTTGCGGAGCTGCTGAAGGACCCTCTGGTGGCGATCAATCTGGGCGCGGAAATCTTCGCCGAGAGCCTGGAAGCCCAGGGAGTGGAGGTCATCCAGGTCGATTGGACCCCACCAGCCAGGGGAGACCAGGAACTGGCGGAACTGCTGGACAAGCTGCTCTAGAGGGCTCCGTCGCTCCCACGGGCATCATCTGGGCACGCTCCCGACCACTTGCGCTTCCGGGCAAGTGCGGTAGAATGAGGGCGGTCTCCGGCACAGCGAAAGAGGACTCGTTTCCCCGAGCCGCAGATCGGGAAAACCGTCTGTCCTCCTCGCGGGCAATATTCGCTTGCAGCCGCACTCGATCCGCAGGGGATACTGAAAGGCCGGAGTGGAAGCAGGAGTACAGATTCCATCCGGCCTTGCAGCCGCACTCGATCCGCAGGGGATACTGAAAGTGGAGGACG
>JBMFPK010000079.1:0-6649 GCA_049969155.1 Chloroflexia bacterium
CTACACCCACGCGCACTCACCGGCCGCCGACGGCGACTCCTCCCCCTCCAACCACAACGCCAGTTCCCCCCACAGCAACCCCCCGCGCCGACTCTGCCGCCCACAGCGACGCGCACGCCCCGGCCCACAGCGACCCCCTTGCCGCCGACGCCTCCGCCCCCTCCCACGCCGACGATTCCACCGCCCTGAGCCGGCCCGGCGTTTCCGGGGCGAACCAGTGTGCCAGTTGCGCCCCCGTCCTTGCCGTGCTATACTGAAACTGTAATAGCCGTGGATCAGTTTGCCTGGACAGGTTTCGCTCAGTCTGTCCCTTCTGGGAAGAGAGGCTCATCTGCGTGCAGAGGAGGTCTTCTATGTCGGCACTCATCCGCGTGGTGCTCTCTGCTGCTTCTGCTGTCCTTCAGCCGGGGGAAAAGACCGAGGTGACCCTGACGATCCAGAACTTTGGCGAGATCGTGGATCGCTACAAGGTCACCGTCGATGGCGTCGATCCGGCTTGGGTGGGGCTTTCGCGTTCCGAGATCTCCCTGTTTCCCAAGGACCAGGACCAGGTGCGGTTGACGATCCAACCGCCGGCTACGGCCGAGGCGCGGGCAGGGAGTTACGACCTCCGGATTCAGGTGACTTCTCAGGAAAACCCCGCGGAGCGCAGCACAGAGGCCTTTGCGCTCACGATCGCTCCGCAGGCGGCGCTGGAGCTGTCGCTCCATCCTCAGAAGCAGAGTGGCCTGACTTCGGGGGTGTACACCGTTCGCCTGGCGAACAGGGGCAACACGGACCTGAACGTGCAGTTTGCGGCATCGGACCCAGAGGAGGGGTGCCACTATACCTTCAATCCGCCCCAGGTGGCCCTTCCGGCCGGCCAGGAGGGGAGCAGCCAGCTCGTCGTACAGCCGAAAGCGGTGCCGGTCGGCCAAGTCCCCAAGACCTATGCCTTCACCGTGACCGCCCGGGCCCAGGAGGCGCCCCGACTCGTACGCCAGGTACAAGGGCAATGGGAACAGGTCGTCCCCAAGAAGCGCCCGATCTGGCCTTTCGTGGCCGCGGGGCTCGGGATCATCGTGGTCGTCGTCGGGATTCTCGTGACGCGTGCCCTGTCCGCGGGAGGACGGCCACACCCGACCCCCGTCGCCGTCCATCCCACCGTCGCTCGTACCACGGCTACGCCCGCCCCCTCGGTGACGGAGCCGCCCCATCCCACGCTTCCCTCGCTCACCGCCACGGTCGACCTCTCGGGCACGGATGCGGACGGCGACGGGCTGACGCTTGCACAGGAAACTGCTCTGCACACGGACCCGAACAATCCGGATACCGACGGAGACGGGATACCCGACGGCACCGATCCGAATCCCTTGGTTCCGCAACCGCCGGCAGATACCACGCCCCCCACAGCGGAGATCACTGCCAGCCCTCCTAACCCCACGACCAACGATACCGTCGTGTTTACGGCCAGCGGCACCGACGAAACAGCGCTCCAGCGGATCGAAATCGTGGTGAACGGCAGCACGGTCGCCACCTGCTACGCATCGCCCTGTAGCTATTCGGGCGGCCCGTACCCCGCGGGCACGGTGACCTACGGCGCGAACGCCTTCGACCAGGCGGGGAATCGCCGCTGGACGGGCAACAGGACCCTTACGGTGACGACCCTGATCCCTAACCCGATCACCTTCGAGCGCTTCCCCGACGGGACGCCGATCGCTCATACCACGCTCCTCGGCGGTGAAGAGTTCAGTGCCTGGGGGTTGCACATCAGCGCCGCACCGGAAGGCAGCTACTGCTCGGACGCGGTGCCGGTTATCCGGGTGGATGCCAAAGGGACTTATCTCTCCACAGGGCGAGCGAGCGATTTCAATGCCTGCGCTGGGGTTCCCTTGCGGATCCGCTTGGATATGCCCGCACGAGGAGTTACGGTCCGTTTCATGGGCGCGCAGGTAGATTATCGGTTACGGGTGTTCGATAGCGGCGGCAACTTGCTCGGCGAGGCTACGCAGGCCGGTGAATGGAATGTCCTCAAGGAGGTTTCGTACAACGCCGGCGCATCGACGATCTCCTCGTTCACCTTTGGGTATCAGACGGCCTTGACCCAGGTTTTCGAGATCTCCCTGGTGCGATTGATCTGGGTTCCGATCCCGATCACGCCTCTGGTGCCGATTGTTCCGGTCACACCCATTTCGCCCTGAGGGCAACAAGGGGACAGGGCGCGAAGCGGCCCCCGGTTGAGGAGGGCTTGCGCTGCGGCAGGGGTAGCGCAGGCACTGGGAAGCGAGCCGGAGCCAACTTGGCCGCGTCACGCCTCGATCGGCTTCTCCACATACTCGAGCGACTGGTGCCGGAAGTAGGTGTCGTAGAGCTGCGCGTAATGGCCCCCCTTCATCAGGAGTGATTGGTGGGTGCCTTCCTCGAGGATCCTTCCCTGCTCCAGCACGATAATCCGATCCGCCCGTTTGACGGTGGATAGCCGGTGCGCGATCAGGATCGCCGTGCGGTCGCGCATCAGCGTTTCCAGCCCCTCCTGGATCTGCGCCTCGGTGAAGGGGTCGACGCTTGCGGTGGCCTCGTCCAGCAGAAAGATCGCCGGGTCTTTGAGGAGTACCCGCGCGAGAGCAACGAGCTGCCGCTGTCCCATGGAGAGGTTCGCTCCCCGTTCCCCCACATCCGTGTCCAGCCCGAACGGCAGGTCGTCTAACCACTCACCGTTGCTGATCCGTCGCGCGGCGGCCAGCACCTCCTCGTCCATGGCTCTTGGCTTCCCGTAACGGATGTTTTCCCGCACCGTGCCGGAGAAGAGGAACGGTTCTTGCGGCACAAAGCCGATCTGTGCCCGGTACTCGTCCAGGTTCAGCCGGCGGATGTCGCGGCCGTCTACCAGAATTTCCCCGCCCTGGAATTCGTAAAAGCGCGCGATCAGGCGGGCGATGCTGCTCTTGCCCGCGCCGGTATGTCCAACGATGGCCACCGTTTCCTTGGGGCGGATCTCCAGGTTCAGCCCTGGGAGCACGATCTCCCCGTTGTTGTAGGAGAAAACCAGATTCCGGAACTCGATATGCCCCTCGAGCCGCGGGACCGGCTCGTTGTCCAGCTGGACGACCTTTGGCTGGGCATCGATCAGTGCAAAGACTCGCTCCGCAGCGGAGAGGCCGTCCTGGAACTGGCTCCAGAAGGAAGCGATGCTCAGCATCGGCCACCAGAAGAAGCCCACGGACTGCATGAAAAGGTACCAGGTGCCCGGGGTGATGGCGCCGCTCCGTACCGCAAATCCTCCTGCGTACACAAGCATCGCCGTCCCAAGCCCTGAGGCCATCCCCACCACGGGAAAGATCGTGTTCAGCGTGAGCCCCCGCCGCAGCCCGACCAGATACGCCTGCCGGTTGTTGGCAGCGAAGGTGTTGTAGATGGCCTGCTCCTGGCGGAAAGCCTTTGCCACCATGATGCCGCTGATCGACTCCTGGATCTGGGCGTTGATCTTGGCGGTGACCCGGCGGGCGTGCTGCGTGACCTCCCGGGCGACCCGCCGAAAACGCAAGGCCAGCCACACGGCCACCGGCGCCATGGCGACGAGCAGGAGTGTGAGCCACACGTGGATGCGGATCAGCCAGATAAAGAGCACAAGGACGAGCAGGACCTGTCCGATCAGCTCCATTGTGAGCGAGACGACATCGGAAAAGTCCTGCGTGTCCGAGGTGACGCGGCTGACGATCTTGCCCGAGGGATGTTCATCGAAGAAAGAGAGGTCGTGCTCCACGGTTGCCCGGAACACGTCCGCCCGCAGGTCGAGCACCACGTTCCCGATGACGCGGGCGGAAAGCATTTGCCGACCGTAGTTGAGTGCCCAGCCGGCCACTCCGAACAGCAGGATGCCGCTCACGAGCAGCGGGATCGCGCTCCGCGAGGGGGCACGCTGCACCAGATCGAGCCCGTAGGAGATCAGGATCGGCCCGACCGATCCCCCTGCCGAGTAGAGCGTCAGGAGGACGGCCACAGCGATCATCTGGCGCGAGTAAGGGCGGAAATAGTGTAGGATGCGCCGCACCAGCTCCCGGTCGCTATAGGTGCGGTCGTAGGCTTCGCTCTCCAGGCCGTCCAGGATGAACCCCATAGCGATCCCTCAATCGTAGCGCGCAAAGATCCGGCGGTATTCCGGACAACGTTGCATCAGTTCCGCGTGCGTCCCCTGGTCCACCAGGCGGCCACGGCGCAGCACCAGGATCCGGTCTGCCCAACGGATCTGGCTCAGCCGGTGCGTGATCAGGAACGTCGTCCGTTGCCGGCTGATGCGGCGCATCGCCCGCTGGATCAGGTCCTCGGTGGCGCTATCGATCGCGCTCGTGCTGTCATCCAGGATGAGGATGCGAGGGTCCGTGAGGAAAGCCCGCGCGATGGCGATGCGCTGTCGCTGTCCGCCCGAGAGGGTGACACCACGTTCCCCGACCTCTGTATCGTACCCTTCCGGCAGGCGGAGGATGAACTCTTCTGCCTGCGCGTCCCGTGCGGCGCGTTCGATCGCTTCTCGGGATGCATCTGGGCATCCGAAGGCGATGTTCTCCGCGATCGTCCGCGAGAAGAGAAAGACATCCTGCTCGATCGTGGAGATCTGCGAGCGCAGTGCCTCGAGGTTCCATTCCCGCACGTCGATACCGTCGATGAGCACGCGGCCGCTCGTGGCGTCGAAGATGCGGTTGATGAGCCGGGTGAGGGTGGTCTTACCCGAACCGGTTTCGCCCACGATAGCGACCGTCTCTCCGGGCGTGACGTGGAAAGAAATATCGTGGAGGACCGGTTTGCCGTCGTACTGAAACGAGACGTGTTCGAAGGTCACTTCCCCGCGGATCGGGCGCGCTATTCCGGAAGGGTTCTCGTCCAGCTCGGTCTCGGTGTTGATGGTCTCCAGCACGCGGCGCGCGCTGGCCACACCCAGCTGCACGAGGTTGAAAGTGAACAGGGAGATGTAGGTGGGGAAACGGAGCGCGCCCATCAGCCCCATGAAGGCGACGACCTGGCCCAGGCTGATGCGGCCGGCCTGCCAGGAGAGCAGGCCGTGGAGCAGCGCCCCGGCCCAGGCCACGCTGAACACGAGGGCCGGCAGATACCGCGCCTGGATCGTTCCCTGCTGAACGAAGAGATCCCGGTACCGCCGCGCGTTCTGGACGAATTTGTCCCACTCGTACCGCTGCCGCACGTTCGACTTGACCACTTCGATGCCCGCGATGGCCTCGGCAAGGCCGGCGTTCAGGGTTCCGAACTGCTCCCGCAACGCCAGGCTGACCGGATTCAGTTTCCGGTTATAGTCCACCAGTGTGATCGCCAGCAGCACGAGGAAGCAGCCCGGCACGAGCAAGAGGCTCGGGTGGATCCGGGCGATTAGGAGCACGGGCAGGATGGTGCCGAACGCGGAATCGATGATCAGCATCAGGCCCGGGCTGAACATCAGGTTGAGCATGTGCACGTCGTTCGTGACCCTGGCCATGATGTCGCCGATGCGCTGGCGTCCGTGGAAGGTCTGGCTCTTCCCGAGCAGGTTGGCATAGAGCTCGTCGCGCGCATCCCGTTCGATGCGCTGCGCCAGGAACTCGATGGAGTAGTTGCGTGCGAGCCCGCTCAGCCCCTGCCCGATCGCCAGCCCCAGTACGCCGAGGGCGAGGTGGAGCAGCGCCTGGAGCGGCCAGCCGGCCCGGTTGATCAGATCGAACGCCCTTCCGATGACCACCTGGATGTTGCTGTAGCAGTAGTTGTTGACGATCGTCACGGCGAGCGCGACGATCGGGATGTACGGGTAACGCGCCAGGTGCGAGAGGATCCAGCGCACCGGTCCGCTCCGGTTGTAGGGGTACTCCTGTTCCAAGCGGAATTCGCGCTTCCCCGCCTGCGGGGCGCGAGAAGTGCGCGTGCCGACCCTTGCCAAGGTGGCCCTCCTGGGGCGACAAAGGGCCCGGCGCGGTTCCCCGGGTGCACTGTTCGCGCCGGGCGCAGGCATTGTAGCACAGGCAGCGGATACGGTCAAAAGAGGGCTATCCCTGGCTGGCCAATCCTCCGGTGATCTCGCCCCCGTCGATCACAAAGCACTGTCCGGTGATAAAGGCGGCCTCGTCCGAGGCCAGGAAGGCAAAGAGGGCGGCAACCTCTTCCGGCCGGCCCACCCGCCCCATGGGGACCTTCCGTTCGAAATCCCGTAGCATCTCG
Source organism: Chloroflexia bacterium (assembly GCA_049969155.1). GTDB lineage: Bacteria > Chloroflexota > Chloroflexia > DTKN01 > DTKN01 > DAOTVY01. The sequence goes on from JBMFPK010000079.1 coordinate 6,178, forward strand.
GGGGTGTATTCCGCCTCCTGCATCGGTGTCAGGATGAACCCCGGGCAGATCGCGTTCACGCGCACCGAGGGGGCCAGCTCGAGCGCCATAGAGCGCGTCAGTTCGATCACTCCGGCCTTGGAGGCGTTATAGTGCGCGTAGTAGGGGTACCCCATGATCCCGTTGGTAGAGCCCATATTCAGGATCACACCCCCTCCACCTGCGAGCATCCGACGCGCTGCCTGCTGGGCGACAAAAAAGACCCCGTTCAGGTTGACATCGATTACCTGACGCCATTCATCCGGTGTGATCTCCAGGAAAGGGCGGCGGATGCTGATGCCGGCGTTGTTGATCAGGACGTCCAGCCCGCCCCACAGCCCGTCGAGTTCGGCAAAGGCGCGCCACACCGCCCGCGGGTCGGAGACATCGGCCTTCAGGGTGCCGGCCAGCCCGGGGAGCGCTGCCCTGATCCGGCGAAGTCCCTCCGCGTCGC
>JBMFPK010000079.1:6659-7262 GCA_049969155.1 Chloroflexia bacterium
CGACCTGTGCCCCTTCTTCCAAGAAGCGGGCGGCGGTTGCCGCGCCGATCCCCTGGGCCCCTCCGGTCACGAGGACGCGTTTTCCTTCCAGCCCGCGCATTCGTTCCCTCCTAGTCTGCTGAAGCTCCGCCGTCCACGGCGAGCACCGCCCCGGTTACGAACGAGGCAGCGTCGCTGGCCAGGAACACGACGGCCCGGGCGATCTCCTCTGGCTGCGCGATCCGGCGCAGGGGCCGGTCTGCCGCTTCCGCAAGAAACCGCTGTTCCTCCTGGCCCAGCTGACGGGCCTCGCTGCGCAGCATCTGGGTGTCCGTATCCCCCGGGCAAATGCAGTTCACCCGGATGTTCTGCGGACCGTGGTCGACCGCCATAGCCCGCGTCAGGTTCACGATCGCCCCTTTCGACGCGCAGTAGGCGGCAGCCCGTGCTCCACCCACAAGCCCCCACCCGGAGGCGTTGTGGACGATCGAGCCGCCGCCCGCCCGGATCATATGCGGCAGCGCGTACTTGGAAAGCAGGAACGCCGAACGGAGGTTGACCGCGATCACCCGGTCCCACTCTGCTTCGCTGGTCTCGATCACCGTAGCGCGGCGGATGATGCCG
>JBMFPK010000079.1:7272-9263 GCA_049969155.1 Chloroflexia bacterium
GGCGTTGTTGAACAGGATCTCCAGTCCTCCGAAGGTGCGGACCGTCTCTTCTACCGCCCGGCGGCAGTCGTCCGCGCGGCTCACGTCGCCGTGGATGAAGACCCCCTTTCCTCCGCGTTCGCGGATCTCCCGTTCCACCTCCTTTCCACCGGCTTCGTCCAGGTCCACGATGGCCACAGCGGCTCCCTCCTGGGCAAAGAGCAGCGCCGTGGCCCGCCCAATGCCGGAGGCGCCACCGCTGATCAAGGCCCGTTTTCCGTCGAGCCTTCCCACGCCTTTCCTCCTTTCGATCCGCGGATCAGCACGAAACCCGGTAGACCGTCCGCTCCCGGTAGCCCGTGATGACCCGGTAGTAACCGCAGAGCCACCGATCCACATCGGGGTCGCCCGTGTCCACCAGCAGCGGCCGGCCGCCCAGCGCCTGCAGTTTCTGGGACGTGCTGACCACAAGGATGTTTTCCCGGCCGATGCGCCGCAGCACGGCCGGGCTGATCTGCTGGTTCCCACGGCCGAACAGGTACCCCTGCCCGCCGATCGGCGTCACGATGACCTTCACCGGCCCTTCTTGCGAAAGGCGCAGCAGGTATGCCTCGTTGACGTCCAGAGCCACGACCTGGCCATCCCGCACGACGTCCACCCCAAGGAGCGTCTTTGGAACCCCCAGGCGCTCGGCGATGGCGCGTGTGGTCGTGCCCGGGCCGAGGACGTAGGCGACGCCCGGGACCATCCCTTCGGCGACGTCGGCCGCGATGGCGCGCATCGCCTCCCTTTCTCCCGGACCGCTGGGAGACTTGAGGCTTTGGACGAGCTGCCGTTCGAACGGGATCCGGAGATACCCGTAGAGGCGTGCCCGAACCTGGCCCTGCCGCAAGGCCTCCTCGTCGATGTCCATCACCTCGGCCTCTCGGAGGCCCACCTTCCCTCTCAGGAAGAGGAGCGCGAGCTCCCCGGCGCTGGTCGGATGGGTCCCGAATACCGCCGAGTGCATCTTGACCCCGGTGGGGATGCCGAGCGCCGGAAGATCTTCTCCGATGGCATCGTACACATCGCGGGCCGTACCATCCCCTCCGGCGAAAAGCAGGAGCGCCACACCCCGGTCCATCATCTCCCGGGCCGCGCGTCGGGTGTCGGCGGCGGTGGTCCTGCCGGGGGTAATTTCGCCGATCACCGTTGGTTCCAGACCGCAACCCCGGGCGACCGCCTCTCCCATCTCGGCCGGGTAGGTGATCAGCTCGAACTCCTCTGCGGCCGGCCGCAGGCGCTCAAGGGCAGCCGCGGCGCGTTCGGCTGCTGGGGCAAGCGCGCCGAGTGCGCGCGCCTGCCGCTGGATCTCCTCGCCGTCGCTCCCTTTTAGGCCCACGCGGCCTCCCAGGCCAGCCACAGGATTCACGATCAAGCCCAGGCGCTTGCGCATCACGGCGCCTTTTCCTCTGTCCGCTGTGCCTGGGCCACTTTGCGCCGGTAGGCCCGCCAGGTCATCGCCCATCGCGCCGGATCGTCCAGAGGGCTGTGGTCGATCCGATGGATGGTGCTGTTGTGTGGTGCCGTGTGCAGCCGTTCGGGGTCCTCACGCGCCTCGCGCGCGACATACTCCAGGATGGCCGCATATTCGTCCAGTTCTTCCTTGGAGTACGATTCCGTCGGCTCGAGCGTGCACGGCTCCGGCACGATCCAGGGGTGGTGGCTCGTCCAGTAGTGGACCCCGAAATCGGCGGCGCGCAGGCCGATCTCCTCCGAGTGGACGCCCGTCTCCTTGTAGAGCGCTTCCCAGCTGTAGCGCACCTGCTCGATGCGCCGTTTGCCTTTCGCGTAGGGGGCGCTTACGCCGGGGATCTGGAGCACCTTCTGCATGAGGTAGTTGTTGTTGAGCACTGCAATCTCGGCCACCTCGCGCAGCCCCTCAGCCCCCAGGCTCATGACCCAGGCATAGGCCCGCACGACGACCGGGATGACCCCGTACCAGGGCGCCACCTTGCCGATGCTCTCCGGCC
>JBMFPK010000080.1:0-9241 GCA_049969155.1 Chloroflexia bacterium
GCGGGCCTGCTGCGGTGGGAAAGAGTTTGGGCCACCACCGGGTGCCTGCCGTGAAGGGACAGAGCATTGCGGCTTACGACCCCAGGGCCATGCAGGGCAATGGAGTCACGTACGCCACTTCTCCCATGGGCGCGGACCACACGGCCGGCTACACGATCGCCCCGGAGATCCTTTCCGTCGGGGGCAAAGAGGACCCGCTCTCCATCGAGCGCAAGGCGGAGATCTCGCGCAACCTCCAGACGGCGACTGCCTTCCTGGATTCCTCCGGCCACTGCCTCTTCATCGCCTTTGCCATCCTGGACATCCCGGAGGGCTTCCAGGGGATGATCGAGGAGTGCAACGGCGTGCTGGGGACGAACTGGACCGCCGAGGACATCACACGCATCGGCCAGGAGATCCTGAAGAAGGAACGCGCCTTCAATCTGGCGGCCGGCCTTACCCGTGCGCACGATCGTGTCCCCGAGTTTATGAAGTACGAACCACTCCCGCCCCACAACACCGTCTTTGACGTTCCCGACGAGATGCTGGATGCGGTTTGGAACTTCTGAGTCACAACGCGGCGGGGCTGCGACCGAGCAGGCCGCGGCCCCGCCATCTGTTTTCCTTCTAGCCCCCGGCGACCGGCGGGAAAACGCTCACCCGGTCGCCCTCCTGCACGGTATACTGCTCCGTCACCGCGCGATAGTCGACAAAGATCGTCTTGACCTCATGCCTGGGAATCTGGAGACGTTCCAGAAGATCCCGCACCGTGGTTCCCGCGGGCACCTCGAGCGAAAGCGCCTCGCCGGGAGCGAGGTGCGGGGCATACCGCCGCAACGAGGCAAACAGGCGGACGTCGATCCGGGGCATCGCCTCCTCCCAGGCCACCGACTCGCCGACGGGGCCTGTCAGCGGACTTGTTCGAAATACCACTTGTACAGGAGTTGCATGTCGTCCGGAAAAACGGCCAGCCGATCGCCCGGCTGCACGCGCCGGCTGAGGGCAGAATAGATGCGGTTCAGGAAGACGTTTGCCCCCACCTCCTCCAGAGGGATGCCCAGGCGCTGGAGCACGCTGGCGATCGTGTCCCCGTCGTGCACGGGGACCCGGACGACCGATTCCGCGTCGGGCCTCTGTTCGCTCGCGAAACGCCGCAGCTTGCCATACAGGTACAGGGTCAGTTCGCCTTCCGCCATCTGCAACCTCGCGGTCGGATTCATTCTAGCACGGCTGCGGGATTCCGGCAACCGCAAGCCTTTTGGTCTCATCGTCCCTGGCCATCCTGCGGAGCGCGCGCCTCCGCCTGGGCAAGACCGTTTTCGATACTCTCGGTTCGCTCTGTCCCATTGGTTCCGTCCGGCGCACAGACCCCGCAGTACCGGCACCCCGGTTCCTCGGGGCAGGGCCGGCCTGCCTCGCCGCGCTTTGCCCTTTCCCACTCTCGCCAGAGGATCTCCCGCCGCACTCCCGGATCCACGATTTCCCACGGAAACGGCTCGTCCCGCTCTCGCTCCCGCAGATATTCCTCTTCCGTCGAACCTGTGGCCCGAAGGGCCCGCTGCCAGGATGCGCGCGTGGGGGCCTCCATTTCCGCCAACACCTGTGCCAGACGGCGGTCCCCGCGGGCCAGCACCCCCTGGATACGGGACCAGCGGACGCTTTCCGGTTCGACGAGCACCCCGATCCGGGCCATTTCCTGTCGCAAGCGGCGCAACCGCTCCTCCAGGAGCTCCGCCGGCGCCATCGGGGCCCACTGAAAAGGGGTATGCGCCTTGGGGACAAACGGGGCCACGTTCAGGGTCAGACGACCCGGCCGAAAAGCGGCCTGCATGGCCCTGACCAGTTCCCCGATGCCCGAGAAGTCCGCCTCGTCCTCGCCGGGAAGGCCGACCATGAAGTAGAGCTTCAGCCGCGGGATCCCGGCCTCCCGGGCCATCGCCGCAGCCTGCAGGAGCGATTCCGTTTCCAGTCCCTTCTGGATGGCTGTCCGCAGCCGTGGCGTCCCGGCTTCCGGGGCCAGGGTGAGCGTGCGTGTGCCGCTCCGCCGCAGACCATCCAGAAGCCACGGTGTCACCCGGTCGGCGCGCAGGGAAGCGAGGGTGAATCCCCCACCCAGTGCGAGGATCGTGCGCACGATCTCCTTGAGCTGCGGATGGTCGGAAACCGCCGCCCCTACCAGACCGATCCGCTTCCGGTAGCGCAGTCCTTTTTCGAACTGCGGCCGCAGGGTCTCCAGCGGGCGATAGCGCGGTGGGAGGGTCAGGTGGCCGGCCAGGCAGAAGCGGCAACCCCAGCGACAGCCCCGCGCGATCTCCACGAGGTAGATGTCCCCGAACTCGGTCTCGGGCGTGAGCACGACGGAGGTTGTAGCCAGGGAGGCAAGGTCGCGCACCCACTGCCGCCGTACCGGCCTGCGCTCGGCGCGCACCGGAAGGTACACCCCTTCGACCTTGCCGATTTCGGCAAGCGTCTCTTCCCGGGTCCCTCCCTGCCGCAGGGCCGCCACGATGCCGGGCAGAAGCGCTTCTCCCTCCCCCACACCGATCGCATCCAGGAAAGGCGCGACCGGCTCAGGGTTTGCCGAGAGCGCCATGCCGCCGCCCAGCAGGATTGGGTGCCCTTCCCTTCGTCCCTCGGCCCACAGCGGGATCCCGGCCTGCCGGATGAGGGAGACGATGTGGAAATAGTCGAGCTCGAAGGGGACGGAAAAGGCCCACACGGGGAAATCGCGGAGCGGCTGGCCGGATTCCAGGCTGCGGGGAACGGCCGCTTCTCCTTCCCACACCACCCGCTCGCACACGATGTCGTCCTCAGCGTTCAGCAGCCCGTAGAGGGTCTGGAAGCCGAGGTTCGACATCGCGATCTGGTAACGGTTGGGGTAGATCAGGGCGACGGGTATCCGGCCGTCCCATTCCTTGCGGACCGTCCCCACTTCGCCCGCGAGACGATCCTGCCCTGTCCTCCGCCGAGCGGGCCCGGCTCTGGGCTTCCCGCCGGCCGGAGATCGGGGAGGGTGCCCGATCATTTCACCCGGGCACCGCACTGCGCGCAAAAGGCCGCTCCGGGGACGAGCGCCGCACCGCACTGGGGACAGAACTGCGTCTGCGGCTGGGCGGCGGATGCCTCGGTCGCAGCCAGCTGTGGCTGAGGCGGCGGTGCAGGCGCTACGCTCTCGGCCTTGATCGCCTCGATGGCCGCCTCTTTCTCCTGGATGGCCGCCCGGCGCGTGGCGATCTCCTGCTCCAACGCGGCCACCTTGCCTACGAACGGCTCAAGCTCTGCCGCGACCAGCGTGCCCGCCCGCAGCATCTCGAGGGCCTGAGTCCCCAACTGCAATTTGGCCGCCTGGATCTGTGCCTGGAGATCGGAGATCTGCTTCTCCAGGTCGCGGATCTCCCCCCGAATGCGGTTGATCCGCGCCAGCTGGTCGAGTTCCTTCTTGCCCTTGTCGACCGTCTCGCTGACCACCTTGCTGAGTCGATCCAGAAACGACATCCGAGACCTCCTTACGCGCTGCTGATCCGTGCCCCATCCTGCGCACTGCCCAGCTTGCGGATCCCGCGGTCGAGCAGGGCACGGACACGCTCCAGGAACCCTTCGATGGAGAACGGCTTGGACATATAGGCGTCGGCTCCTGCCAAGAACGTACGCTCGATGTCCGCCGGTTCCCCCAGTACCGTGAGTACCAGGATGGGCATTCGGTGTCCAGCGCGGATGCGCCGGCACAGTTCCCATCCGTCCACACCGGGCATACAGAGGTCGACAACCACAAGGTCGGGCTGCTCACGACCCACAAGGTTCAGGCCGTCCAGCGGATCGTTCGTGCTGACCACCCCATAGCCAGCCTGGGTCAGCACGCTGTTCAGCAGCCGTGTGATCGCCGGATTGTCATCGATGATCAGGATTTTCTGCGCCATCGCCTTCTCCCTCTGGTCCCCTGTGGAGCCATGTGCCGATCGCTTCCAGCACCCCTCCAGCAACGGAGAGGGCCTTGTCCGAAATGGTGAAGCAGAAACGCCGCTCTCCCCTTGGATCGACGTCCCCGACCTTCTGCCCTGCCCACACGTGCAAACCCGGGTACAGGAGACCCCGCAACACTCCGGAGATGCGCGCGGCTACCGGTTCCCCCTGCACCCGGGCCACGACCTGCCCGGCCTCCACCAAGTCGCCGATCTCGGCCAGCGCCTCGAAACGGCCCGCCGCGGGAGCGCGGAGCACGCGCTCCTCGTTCACACCGCCGACTTCCCCGGGTATCCCGGTGTTGGGGAGCGCTTCGCCGTCCCAGTAGACGCGGCCCAGGAAATGGCCGCGCGCCGTTTCCACGACCGCATGGCAGTCCCGCCCCGCGCGGAACCCCGGCCCCAGGGCGACCACCAACGGGGCATCCGTGATCCGGGTGCCCGTGTTGCGCTTGGCCAGGATGGCATCCACCAGTACGCTGGGGCGCAGGACGCTCAGGGAGCGCGCATCCGGGTCGATGAGCACGGGGATGATGCCCTGTGCGAGCAGCCCGGCGACCTCGCCGGGCCCAGCCTGTTTTCCTGTGACCCCCTCGACGGTGATCTCGCCCTGATAGATCGCCGAGGCGAAAGCGACCGTCCGCCGGATGACCGTCGGCTGGGGCTGTTCCAGGATGACGACGTGAAAGCCACATCGGTGGAGCCGCCAGGCCACACCGCTTCCCAGGTCCCCACCGCCTTTCAGGACCACCCGGAGCGGCGCAAAGGGCCGCTTTCCGCCGGCCGTCACGCTTCCACGAGGCAGGTCGCCATCCATTGGACCGCCCGTTCGTATGCGGGGAGCGAGTCGATATCCCTAAGCATCTCGGGGGACTCGACCGCTTCCGCCTCGCCCCCCTGCAGCGTGCCGGCCAGCACGCGGCCTCCGACGTCGCCGCGGAGGGCCCGCAGGGTTGGGAAGAGGCGCGCATCAAAGAGCGCCGGAATGCCGCAGATCCCCTCTGCCTGGCTCCAGATCGCCGGGGCACCGCTTGTGCGGTACCGCGCGATCAGCCGGTCGAGGTGGTTCGACGGCACAAACGGCATGTCGCCGGCCAGGAAGAGAACCGCCGCCCCGCGCCCCGGAGGTCCCTCCAGAGCGCGGCGGATCGAGCTCGAAAGCCCGTCGGTCCAGGACCGATTGTACAGGAAGCCTACTGGGCGGTTGGCGAGCACGGCGCGCACTTTCGGTGCCTCTGCGCCCAGCACGACCCATACCGCATCGGCCTGGGAGCCGACCGCCGCGTCCACCGCGTGCCCCACCAGCGGCTTTCCTCCCAGGGGCAGGAGGAGTTTGTTGCGACCCATCCGCTGGGATGCGCCTGCCGCCAGCACCACCGCGTGCACCTTTCCGGTGCGGGAACGGGGCCACACCTCTACCGGTGACAGCGGATCGTCCAGATCGGTCAGCAGCACCTGCCGGAAGGCGCGCGTCCGGAGCAAGCGCCGTGCGACCTCGCGTCCGGCCGCTCGACGCCGGGCATCCGCCTGGGTCAGCACGGCGACAGCCCGTGCAGCCGGCGGGATACCTTTGCGGCCCCCTTCGGGGTGCGCGAGCACAGCCGCGATCGACGCGGGATCGATCCGGGTTCCCAGGGAGCGTCCGCTCAAGGCGGCCACCCGTTCCGGACGGTGGCCCGATCGCTCGTCCAGCGGCCGTTCCAGGCAGGAGAGCCCGGCCAACACCAGCACGAGCGTGGTCGAACGGGGGATCTGCGGCTCGTGGGCTGCGGGGGCCTTGAGGGGCCGATGGTGGGAGCCGTCGGCCTCGACGAGCAAGAGGTCCGGCTTGAACAGGTCGGCCAGCCAGTCCACGGTTTCGCAAGGGAAACCGCCCAGTTTCTGCCGACGGCCGGTGGGGGTATCGTCCCACTCGGGCAGCCAGCGCGCGGCGACACAGAGAGCCCCAGTCTTGCGCAGCGCGTCCTCGGTCACGTTCTCCAGACCGACCAGAAGCTGCAGGCCCTGCGTGTGCTCCGGTGCCAGGATGCGGGTCGTGGTGGTGAAGAGGACCGTCCAGCCGCGCGTTCGCGCCTCTGCGAGCAGGTCTCCGGCCAGGCGTGTCTTTCCCCCTGCCCCGACCAGGGCGATACGTTCTCCTGGGCCAATGCCTAGTTCAGCGAGCATTGTTCGTGTCTGCTCCCGCGTTCCGCGGCACCGAAACTCCGGAAAATGCTGGGTTACAACCGCTTGCGGATCTGTTGAGAGACCTGCCGGCATTCTTATTATAGCCGAGAACAGGGGGAAAAACAAGTAGGGGCGCAACAGCGCCCCTACCCGGAGGTTCCGGAAAAGAAGGGGACTAGTGGCGCCAGCGCCGGATCTTCTTTCGGCATGCCGGCCGCTTGCCGTGATTTGCCTTGGTGATCTTTTTGGGACGGTGCCTACCCATCGCGCTTCTCCTGAATGCTTGTGTTGCTAGTATACCACAGCGGCCCGCCTCCGTCAAACCGGGTTTGCATGGGAAAGGAGGTGTGTATACAATGGTTCGGCATTTCACCACACGGGTACTATGGAGGAAAGTATTGGCTCGTCGCCCGAAGCGCGTATACATCGTGCGGACACCTGTTCCTCTTTCGGAGGCCCTCCTGGACGTGGGACCTCCTCCGCCCGGTATCACCCCGCGGCGGTACGCCCGGATGCTCGCCACACTCGCACGCCGCCAGCCGGACCTCACCGTCGTGCTGGAGAACCTCTCTGACCCCGGGAATGTGGGCGCGGTGCTGCGCACCTGCGAGGCGGTAGGCGTGGGGACCGTGCACCTCCTTTATACGGTGGAGGAACGACCCCGGATCTCACCTCGGGCTGCCGGGAGTGCCCAGCGCTGGCTGACGATCCACGAGCACCGGTCCGTCGAGGAGGCGTACGCAGCTCTCCGGGCCCAAGGGATGCGTATCTACGTTACCGCGCTGGCGCAAGGCGCGCTCCAGCCCCACCAGGTCGACTGGACGCAACCCGCGGCGATCGTGCTGGGGAACGAGAACCGTGGGGTTTCCCGGGAAGCGCTGGAGGCCGCAGACGGCCTGGTATACATCCCGATGCGCGGGATGGTGCAGAGCGTGAACGTGAGCGTGGCGGCGGCGATGGTGCTCTACGAAGCGCAGCGCCAACGGGCGGCTGCAGGCTTTTACGACGCCCCGCGTCTCCCGGAGCACGAGTGGCGCGCGCTCCTGGAAAGCTGGTTAAGGCGGGAGCGCCGCACGCCTCCTGGCGAATCTGCCGGGGGTTAGCAGCACACCTTGCCCGAGAGATCGGCCGCTGCGCGCGCCCGTACAGCGATGGGGAGCGCGCTTTCCGCAAGCCCCATCCGGGCCCGTACCAGTGAGAGCGTCGCCTGGGCCACAGCACGGGCTCGCTGGCTGCCCTCGCGCAGCATCTCCCAGAGCGCATCCTCCTGACCGGCCATTTCCTGCCGGATCCGGCGGAACGGTTCCAGACGCTCCACGAGCCGTTCGGCCACCGCGCGCTTGTGGCCCACGCATCCGATCTCCCCGCGGCGGCAGGCCTCCTCCACTAGGCCGGCCTCGACCGCTGCCAGGGCGCGGTGGTATACAAAGACCGGGCAGACGTCCGGGTGCCCCGGGTCCGTAGGATGGAGGCGCGCCGGATCGGTCACCATCTCCGAGACGGCCCGTCGGATCTCCTCGGGGCTCGTGGAAAGTACGATCGTGTTCCGGTAGCTCGTGTGCATCGTCCGGCCGTCTGTCCCGGGGAGCCGAGGGATCGCGCTCAGCAAGGCCTGTGGTTCGGGGAAGGTAAAGCCGTACAAAGCGTTGAAGCGGCGGGCGATCTCGCGGGTCAGCTCGATGTGGGGGAGCTGGTCCTCGCCCACCGGGACGGTGTCCGCCCGGTAGATCAGGATATCCGCCGCCTGCAGGACGGGATAGGCCAGCAGGCCCAGAGAGGCCCGCTCGCGGAGCCCCAGTTGTTCGATAAGGTCTTTGTAGGTTGGGTTGCGTTCCAGGCGAGGCACGGTGACGAGCATCCCGAGCAGGAGGGCCAGCTCCGCGTGCTCGGGCACTGCCGATTGCAGGAGGATCGTGCTCCGCCGGGGGTCGATTCCCGCCGCAAGCCAGTCGAGCAGCACCTCGAGCACCTGCTGCGGCAGCCGGCGCGGGTGCTCGTAATCGGTGGTGAGGGCGTGATAGTCCGCGATGAGGAAGAAACACTCGTAAGAATCCTGCAGGCGGGCCCAGTCTTCCAGGGTTCCCAGGAGATGCCCTAGGTGTCGCGGACCAGTGGGTCGGTGCCCGGTGAGAATACGGCCTTTCATCGCTTTCACCTCCTGCCCTTTTCCTGGGCCGTAAAAAGGGGCCCTCGTCCCGCTGGGGACGAGGGCGAAGCGCACCCCGTGGTGCCACCCCACTTAGGCTGAAACAAACGGCCCCGTGGTGAAACACCACGAGGTCGTGGCAGCCAGCCTCACTCACGACGGACACAGGGGAAAACCCCCGATGTCCTCCGCCGGATAACGGCGGCGGCCACCGGCGGTGCCTACTGGCAGACACACTGCGTTTGGACCGCGGCTCGCGGGCCCATTCGACGCCGGCGCCGGCACCGGGCTCCCACCTTACCCCGGCTCTCTGTTGCCCCGCTTCGGCGCCTACTCTTCCCGGTCATCGCCCTTACGGGAGCCAGTATAGGCCAGGTGCGGAAATCTGTCAAGCCGGTCAGATCGTTTCGCCCTTGAACTGGCTCATGTAGAGCCGGTAGTAGAAGCCTTTTCTTGCCATCAGTTCGCGGTAGGTCCCTTGCTCCACGATATCGCCGTCCCGGATCACGAGCACCTGGTCGGCGTCGCGGATGGTGCTCAGGCGGTGGGCGATCACGAACGCGGTGCGCCCCTGCATCAGGCGGAGCAGCCCGCGCTGGATGCGCGCTTCTGTGCGGGTATCGACGTTGCTTGTGGCCTCGTCCAGGATGAGGATTGCCGGATCGGTCAGGATGGCGCGGGCGATCGCGAGCAACTGTCGCTGTCCCTGGCTGAGGTTGCTCGCGCGCTCGGAGAGCAGGGTCTGGTATCCCTGGGGGAGCTGGCGGATGAAGGGGTCGGCGCCGGCCAGTTCCGCTGCGCGGATGACCTCCTCGTCGCTCGCCTCCGGCCGGCCGTAGCGGATGTTGTCCATCACCGTACCCGAGAAGAGGAAGGTATCCTGGAGCACCATGCCGAGCTGCCGCCGCAGGTCGTCCCGGCGAATGCAGCGGATCTCGTTCCCGTCGATCGCGATGCGCCCTGCATCCGGTTCGTAGAAGCGCATCAGGAG
>JBMFPK010000081.1:0-9239 GCA_049969155.1 Chloroflexia bacterium
GGACGGCTACTATGCCTTCGGCAACCTGAGCGGGGGCACCTACTACGTCCGGGTCGTCTCCAGTACCTGCCGGCTGGCCTCATCCCCACCTATGACCTGGACGGCACCGATACGCCGCACGTCGCCGAAGTGACACTTCCGAGCGGCGGCAGCGAGCTGACGGTGGACTTTACCGCTACTACGGGGCTTACGACACCAGCGGCCACGTCTTTTTCGATGCCGGGAACGACGGCGGCCTGTACGACCCCGATCGCGATACCCCCTACGAGGGCATCACCGTCTACCTGTGGAAGGATGGGGCGATCATCGGCATCACGACTACCAATGCCTCCGGCTACTACGTCTTCCCCGACCTGCCCAACGGCGATTCCGTCGTCTCCGTGGACCGCAGTTCGCCGCAGCTGGCCGGCATAACCCAGAACACGCCCGCACCGCCGTCCTACTATCGCTCGGTCACGATCGACAACGCCAGCGTCCCGGACCAGGACTTTGGCTACTATGCTGCCGTGGACTATGGCGACCTGCCCGATACCTACCGTACCTGCTGGCCAGCGAGGGGCCGGACACATCGTCGGCGGGCCGCGCCTGGGCACCGCAATCACCGCCGAAGCCAACGGCCAGCCCGACGAAAGCGCCCTGGGCGACAGAGGCGACGACGGCATTGCCTTTCGCGCAGGGGAGACGCGGACGCCCGGGGGAGACGGTCCATATCACGGCCACCGTGAGCGGGGCCAACGGCTATCTGGTGGGGTGGTTCGACTGGGACAACGATGGCATGTTTACCCTGGACGAGATGGTCGTCTTCGGCGACATGGTCAGCGGCACCAACCCGCTCACGGTCCGGATCCTTTCGGGGGCCAGCACCGTCGGCTACTTCTATATCCGCTTCCGGCTGTACGACAGGACGGCCCTGACAGTCCTTTCGTACTCCGGCCTGGCCCGTGGTGGAGAGGTGGAGGACTACCTATTCCGGTGGCAGCCTACCGTTGTCGAGCTGCTTTCGTTCACGGCGGTGGCCCGACCGGGTGGGACCCTTGTGGCCTGGGAAACGGCCAGCGAGATGGACAACCTCTACCGCCGGCGGTCGGCACGGAGCGCCTGATCCGCCTCAACGAGCAACTGATCCCCTCCCCCCTGGCCAGGGGCAGGGTGCAAGCTACTCCTTCTTGGATCTACAGGTCGTGCCCGGGGTTACCTACGAGTACTTCTTGGAGGATCTGGACCTGAACGGCTTGCGGACCCTGCACGGCCCGGTCGTTGCCACGGCGCTCTATGCGACCTACCTCCCCCTGGTTACCCGCTGAAGCGCGAGAGACAAAGGGGGTGGGCCGCCTGGCCCACCCCCTTGGCTGCTCCCGAAAGGGCCAAAATTGCGAGGAAGCGCGTTTTCTGCTATAATGGCGTCAAGACCGTTGCCGTCCGGCAATTGCCTATTGGTTGGGGTTTCCCATAGGGAAACGGGGATCGCACCTTCCCCGTGAATTCCCAGACGTCAACTCCTCAAAGGAAGTTGGCGTTTCTTGTTGTCTCGGCGGATGGCCGACTCTCCGGACGGCGAAAACTGGAGGGAATCGCGTGTCCGCACCGACGCTTCTCACACCCGATGGGCTGGCAAAACTGCAGGCCGAATTGGAGATGCTCCGCACCGAGGGACGACGCAACGCGGCCCGACGGATCCGTGAGGCCAAAGCGCTCGGCGATGTCCGGGAAAGCGGCGAGTACGAGGATGCCAAGGAGTACCAGGCCTTCATCGAAGGGCGCATCCGGGAACTGGAACGCCTGCTTGCGGACGTCCAGGTGATCGAAGTGAAGGACCAATGCGACACGATCATCCTGGGCAGCCGCGTTCGGGTGCGGGACAGCGAAGGATTCGAGGAGACCTGGACGATCGTCGGTTCGGCGGAAGCGGACCCTCGTCAGGGTCGCATCTCCAACGAATCGCCCGTAGGCCGCGCGCTCCTCGGGCGCAGGGCCGGTGAGACCGTGGAGGTGGAGACTCCCGCCGGGATGATGCGCTGGACCATCCTCGCGGTCGAGTAGATGGAGCTGCTGGCCTCCGAATGGAGGGAGGACTTGGAGCTGAACGAGTACCAACGGCGGAGGTTGGAAAAGGCGGAGGCGCTGCGCCGCGCGGGAACGGACCCCTACCCCGCGCGCTGCCATCGCACCCATTCGGTGGCCGAAGTCTGGCGCAGCCTCCCCTTCCCGGAAGAAGCCGTTTCTGTCCAGGGCACGATCCGCAGGGCGGAGGAAGGGTTCGACCTGGTCTCCGGCCGGGATCGGCTTTCCCTCCTGGAGCTGCCGGCGGATTTCTCCCCTGCGGGGGGCGAGATCGCCTGCCGCGGTTTCTTGGCGCTTTCGGAGCAGGGCCGGCTGGCGCTGCGGGTCGCATCTGTGGATGCGGGCGCGGACGCATCCTGCCTCACCGTGGCCGAGGCCCGCGCCCGGATCGGGGAACTTGCACCGGTGACGCTGGCCGGCCGCTTGACGGGTGGCATCCGGGTGATGGGGGGTGCCACCTTTGTCGACCTGGAGGACGGAAGCATCATCGAGGACGACCATCGCTACCTCCATCCGCACATCCAGCTCTTCCTGAGCCAGGATATGCTCGGGGAAGAAGCCTACAGCGCTTTCCAGCGCTTCTATGACGCAGGGGACATTGTGGAAACCACCGGCCGGCCTTTTTTCACCCGGATGGGCCAGCTGAGCCTGCATGTGCAGGACATCCGCATGCTCTCCAAGGCGCTCACCCCGCCCCCGGAAAAGTTCCACGGCCTGACGGACGTGGAGACCCGCCTGCGCGAACGCTACGCCGATCTGCTGGCGAATCCGGAGGTGCGCGACCGCTTCCGCAGGCGTGCCGAACTGGTGCGCGCGATCCGCAGCTACCTGGACGCACGTGGCTTCCTCGAGGTCGAAACCCCCATCCTGCAGCCGATTTACGGTGGAGCAGCGGCCCGCCCCTTCGTCACCCACCATAACCAGCTCGACCAGGACCTCTACCTGCGCATCTCCTTCGAGCTCTACCTGAAGCGGCTGCTCGTAGGGATGTACGAGCGGGTCTACGAGATCGGGCACGATTTCCGCAACGAGGGTGTGGACCGGGTGCACAACCCGGAGTTCACCCAGTTGGAGCTCTACCAGGCCTACACGGACTATCACGGCATGATGGAGCTCTTCGAGGATCTAATCGCCTCCGTCGCCCGGGAGGTGTTCGGCACCTGCCGCATCGTCTACCAGGGACAGGAGATCGACCTCACGCCGCCCTGGAGGCGCATCCCCCTCTTCCAGGCGATTCGGGAAGCTTGTGGCAT
This sequence comes from Chloroflexia bacterium, assembly GCA_049969155.1. Classification (GTDB taxonomy): domain Bacteria; phylum Chloroflexota; class Chloroflexia; order DTKN01; family DTKN01; genus DAOTVY01. The sequence goes on from JBMFPK010000081.1 coordinate 3,315, forward strand.
CGACGTGGAAGCCCACCCCCAGCGCGAAAGCCTCTACGTGGCCATCCGTGCCCGTGGCGGCGAACCGGATCCGAAGGCTTCCTGGGGCAAACTGGTGGACTATATCCTTTCCACCTATGTGGAACCGTCACTTGTCCAGCCCACCTTCCTCGTCGATTACCCCCTGGAGATCTCTCCCCTCTCCAAGCGGCGGCCGGACCGGCCCGACCTCGTGGAGCGCTTCGAAGGGTTCATCGCCGGGATGGAAGTATGCAACGCCTTCAGCGAGCTGAACGACCCGATCGACCAAGAGGAACGTTTCCTCAGTCAGGGCCGCGCGCTCGAGGCGGGGGACCTGGAAGCGCACCCGATGGACACGGACTTTTTGCGGGCCCTGATGTACGGGATGCCGCCGGCCGGGGGTCTGGGCACCGGGATCGACCGGCTGGCGATGATCTTTACCGATCAGACGACCATCCGCGAGGTGATCCTCTTCCCCCACCTCCGCCAGCCGGGGGCCTGACGGCTACTTATCCAGCGTCTGCGCAAGTTGGTAGAGCCGCATGTCGAGCGGCTTTCCTTTGCTGACCACTTCCTCCAGCGGCACACAGACCGCTTCCCCGTGGGATAGGCCGACCATCACCCCGCGTTGCCCGGCCAGGAGGTACTCGACCGCGGCCACCCCCAGGCGCGAAGCCAAGATGCGGTCGAAAGCCTTGGGCGAACCGCCCCGCTGCACGTGGCCCAGGATGGTCACACGCGTCTCAAAGCCGGTCTCCTCGCGGTGCTCATCCAGAAAGGCCTTGATCGCCTCTGCACGGTGGCTCGCTCCTTCTGCCACGACGATGATGCAATGGGTCTTGCCTTTGATGTAAGCGCGCTGCAGGCCGGCCAGCACCTCCTCCAGGGTAAAGGGAACCTCGGGGATGAGCACCATCTCCGCGCCGCCGGCAATCCCGCCCATCAGCGCCAGGTAACCGCAGTTTCGCCCCATCACCTCGATGAGGAAAGCCCGGCGATGGGAGGAGGCCGTGTCCTTGATCATGTCGATCGCGTTCAGCAGCGTGTTCAGCGCCGTGTCGACACCGATGGCCATCTCTGTCCCGTAGATGTCGTTGTCGATCGAGCCCGGGATGCCGATCACCGGGAAGCCCTGGCGGTGCAGCTCCAGAGCGCCCCGCATCGAACCGTCCCCCCCGATGACCACCAGGGCGTCGATGGCGTTCTTGCTCAAGTTGTGCAGGGCCTCCATGCGCCCGCGGGCCGTCATGAACTCGGGACAGCGGGCCGTCCCCAGAATCGTCCCACCCCGCTGGATGATCCCGCCCACGGAGCGCGCGGTGAGCTCCTCCATATCGTTGTCCAGCAGCCCCTGGTAGCCCCGGTGCACGCCGATCGGCGTGATCCCATGCTCGATGGCCGCGCGCACAACCGCCCGGATGGCCGGGTTCATTCCAGGACCATCGCCGCCGCTCGTCAGTACTGCCAGTCTCCGGATCTCGCCCATTGCCCACCTCCTGTTCGAGGCCCGGAAAGCAGTATATCGCCCGGCCTACGGACTGTCAACCTGGCATCATAGTTCCTTGGTAGGCGGCAGACCGATAAGGGCAGCGATTCGCGGGGGGTAGAATACCGTCCGGCAGCTTGGCCGTCAGGTGGACATCGTCCAGGCGCGAGCGATCCGCCCTTTGACCAGGTGGATCGGTACGTCGCGGGGATCGTGCCGCTGGTGTAGCGGTCCTCGCCCCAGGCCTTGTAGCGCACCTTGCCCACCTTCGTCCCCGAGGCGTTATGATGGCCGTCGAGCCCGGATGATCCGTAAGCAGACAGTAGAGCGTGCCGTTTTCGCCCGTGGCGATGCGCTGCCCTCGGGCATCGGTCTGGCGCACCAGGTTCCCGGCGGCATCGTAGGCATAATACCACTTGCCCCACCGGGACACTTTCCGGCACCCCCGCCAGCCGCAAACTGAGTACCGGGGGACGGGTCTGCGGCGGGACAGGGGCAGCGGAAGCCATCGCCTTACCGGCGGAAGCCGCCGCTAACGGGGGCGGGAAACGAGGATGGGCGAAGCCAAACGAGGGCACGAGGAGGACGACCAGCAGACACGAGGACACCCCTCGGGTGGGAACGCGACCCTTGCCCCTGGCAGACACTCCTTTAGTCTGCGGGTATCACCCGCTTGAGGGCACTCCTCCCTTCGAATGCCGGTTGGAATGGCCACGACGCTATGGCAGTCCATTTTCACTCTAGGAAGCTGGAGCAGGCCACCGCCTTGCCAAAAGTGAAAAACGTGTTATAATGCGGTTGTACCCAGGAACGGCTCCCACACAGAAGGAGGGGATCACCCATGAAGAAGCGAGGCGGTCGAGTCTTCTTGCTCCTGGGCGTTATTCTCATCGTCGTTGTGGCTGCAGCTCTCCTGCTGATGTCTCGAGGGGGAGGCTTTCCGGGAGTCGCTCAGGCTCAACCCACGCCGGTGCCCACCAAGCCCCCTGTGGATGCCGTCGTGGTCATCAAGGAGATCCAACCCAACTTTGTGCTGACGGTGCGAAACGCTGCCGAGTTCCTGGAGGTGCGTAAGGTCGACGCGGCCAAGTTCGACCCCACCCGGCACCTGACGACGCTCGAGTCCGCCTACAACAAGCGCATCAGTTCCACACTCCCCCTGGCGGTAGACACGCTGCTCGACCGCTCGGTGCTGGCTCCACCCCCCATTTCGTACGAGATTCCGGAAGGGAAAAAGGGAGTGCCGGTCCTGGTCAGCGCGGTTTCCGGCATCGGACACCTCCTTTCTCCGGGGGATGTGGTGGACGTGATCCTGATGTACAACGTCACCGTCTATCCTGGGACCAAGCCGGGTCAGGGCAACCTCGCGGAAATGGCGCCGTGCGAGGAGTGCCCGCCCAAGACGCTTCCCGTGGTCAAGACGGTGATCCAGAAGGTCCCCGTCCTGCGAGTAGTGGACTATCCACCGGTGGAAGGAAGGTACCCGGAGGATCAGGTGTTCCTCGTGCTGCTGGCGATGACGGATCAGCAGGCGGAGCTCGTCAAGTTCGCCGAACTGAGCGACGCGGCGACGGTCCAGCTGGTGGTGCGCAGCTATTTCGACGGCGTGGAAGAAATCACCACGGGGATCACCGACAAGTTGCTCTTCGACCGTTACCTCCCTGTACCCTGCCCGCTGGCGATCGATGGCGTGTACCCGAAGTATGCCTGTGCAGGCGGTGTCGCCCCGTAACGGGCGAAGGGCAGGAGGCATGGTATGGCGGAAGGCGGTCAGATCACGGTCCTGATTGTCGATGACATTCCGGAGACGTGCGACTACCTGAGCAAACTGCTCCATTTCGAGCGCGATATCCGCGTAGTGGGTACCGCCAGCTCCGGGCAGGAAAGCATCGCGCGCACGCGGGAGCTCCGGCCTGACGTGGTGCTGATGGACATCAATATGCCCGACATGGACGGTATCACGGCCACAGAGCAGATTATCGGGTTGGGCCTGGGCACGCAGGTGATCATTATGAGCGTGCAGGCCGAGCAGGACTACCTGCGACGGGCTATGCTCGCCGGGGCAAGCGACTATCTCGTCAAGCCCTTCAGTGGCGACGAACTGGCCAACAGCATCCGCCAGGTCTACAAGCGGCGCCCGCGCGTCCGCGAGGTGCCGGTACAGGCGTCTCCCGAGGCAGGGGCAGAACGAGCGCCCGGGCGCATCATCTCGGTGTTCAGCCCGAAAGGAGGGGTCGGCCGCACGACCCTGGTCGTTAACCTGGCCGTCGCGCTCAAGCTGGATCAGCCGGAGCGCCGGGTAGCCATCATGGACGGCAACCTGCTCTTCGGCGATGTCGGGGTGTTTCTCAACCTGACTCAGGAAAAGACGATCAGCGACCTGATTGCCCGGTTCGATCAGCTGGATGCGGACCTGCTGGCAGACGTGATGGTGACCCATTCCTCGGGGGTCAAGGTGCTCAAAGCACCCTTGAAGCCGCAACAGGGGGAAATGGTCACCGCGGACCACGTGCGCGCTATCCTGGACCTCATGCGGAAGAACTTTGACTACGTCTTTGTGGACACCTGGTCCTCGCTCGAGGAGCGCGTCCTGGCCATCCTGGATATGTCCGACCGCATCGTCCTGGTGACCACCCCCGAGATGCCCTCGCTCAAGAACGTGCTCCTCTTCCTGGCAGTGGCGGACCTGCTGCACTATCCTCCGGGAAAGGTGATGCTCGTAGCGAACCGGGCCGACACGCGGCACGGCATCCCGATCGCCGAGGTCTCGCGCAGCTTGCGCTTCGAGGTCGCGGCGACGATCAGCAGCGACGGACAGGCCGTAACCAACTCGATCAACCGAGAAGTGCCCCTGGTGCAGGCCGAACCGGGCAATCCGGTATCCAAGGGCATTCGAGCCCTCGCCAAGCAGCTGGTGTTGAGCCTGGGAACTACCGAGACCGAGGAAACTGCGGCGAGGGAGAAGAAGGGGCTCGTGGGCCGTCTCCGGAAGGTCTCCTGAGACGGGTGCGGGCAGGAGGTAGGCCATGGCATTGTTGCGTCGGATTGGCGGCCCGCCGGAGAGGAAGGAACCGACACGCCCGGGTGTTCCGGGTGCCCCTCCGGCAGAGGAAGTTCCTGTGGCTCCGCTTCCCAAGGAGCGAAGCGCGTTCGAGGAGATCAAGAAGCGCGTGCAGGAGCGGCTGCTCTCCGAACTGGACCCCCGGCTGGATCTCAGCCGCACGGCAGAAGTGCGCCAGCAGGTGCAGGAAGTCTTTAACGCCATCCTGGAGACCGAAAACATCGTCCTCAGCCGTGCGGAGCGGCTGCGGCTCTTCGAGTCCATCGCTGCAGAGATTTTGGGATACGGCCCGATCGAACCGCTGCTGCGCGACGACACGATCACCGAGATCATGGTGAACGGCCCCAAACAGGTCTACATCGAGCGCGGTGGCAAGATCTACAAGACCGACGTCGTCTTTGAGAACGACGACCACGTCATGCGCATCATCGACCGCATCGTCTCCCCGATCGGGCGGCGGGTCGATGAGAGCAGCCCATACGTCGATGCTCGCCTTCCGGATGGCTCGCGCGTGAACATTGTCATCCCGCCGATTTCCCTTATCGGACCGGTCATCACGATCCGCAAGTTCTCCCGAGATCCCTTTACGGTGGACGACCTGATCCGCTTCGGGACGATGACCCCGGAGATCGCCAAGTTCCTCGAAGCGTGCGTCAAGGCGCGTCTGAACATCATCGTCTCCGGCGGTACCGGCTCGGGCAAGACGACTACCCTGAACGTCCTTTCTTCCTTCATCCCGGAGGACGAGCGCATCATCACGATCGAGAACGCGGCAGAGCTCCAGCTCCATCAGGAGCATGTGGTCACCCTGGAGTCGCGCCCGCCGAACATCGAAGGGAAAGGCGAGATCACGATCCGCGACCTGGTGATCAACGCCCTGCGAATGCGTCCGGAACGCATCATCGTGGGCGAGTGCCGTGGCGGCGAGGCGCTGGATATGCTCCAGGCGATGAATACCGGCCACGACGGTTCCCTGACCACTTTGCACTCCAACAGCCCGCGGGATACGCTCGCGCGCTTGGAGACAATGGTGCTGATGGCCGGCATCGACCTGCCGGTGCGCGCCATCCGGGAGCAGATCGCCTCCGCGGTCGACCTGATCGTGCACCAGGAGCGTCTGCGGGACGGCTCGCGCAAGATCGTATCGATCACCGAAGTGCAGGGAATGGAGGGGGACGTCATCGTCCTCCAGGACATCTTTGTGTTCGAAAAGACGGGCATCCGCGACGGGAAGGTGATCGGGGAGTTTCGGGCAACCGGCGTGCGTCCCAAGTTCGTCGAAAAGTTCGAGGCGATGGGCATCTACCTGCCCCCCCAGATCTTCGGCTACACGCCCGAGCGGTTCCGCTAGGACGGGAGGTGATCGATGCAGCCGGTG
>JBMFPK010000082.1:0-9170 GCA_049969155.1 Chloroflexia bacterium
CAGGCAGCCTCGGGTCCCTGCTCCATGACCCGCATGAGCTCGTGCACCAGGCGGGCTTCGGGAACCGCGCCCTCGATGCGGATCGTCTCGTTGATGACCGTCAGGGGGACGCCGAAGACCTGGTACTTGTTGGCGAGGTGCGGGAACTCGATCGCCTCGACCATATCCGCGCGGATGCGCTCGCTTGCGATCGCCAGTTTGTGGGCCAGCCTGACCGCACGTGGGCAGTACGGTCAGGTCGGCGTGACGAACACCTGGATGTGTACCGGGCGGTCCAAGCGGGCGATTTCGGCGACCGTCTTCTCGGTCAGGCCGTGCTCGCCGCGCGAGACGTCGATGATGTCCTCGATGAGGGTCGTGAACTCGTACCCGCCGGGGAAGCCGTAGTAGCGCACGCCGTAATCGCGCGCCCCTACGATCGCGACGGCTGGGATCTTGTCGATCCCGTAGGTCTCGGCAACGGCGGCATCGGCGACAAAGTCGTGCACCTCGACGGAGATCCGCTCGTCCAGGGAGGCGATCTCCTCCACCAGTTCCCGCGTCTCCTTGCAGTATTCGCACTCAAAGTCCTGGGTAAAGACGACCAGGCGCACCGGATCCTGCAGCCGCTGGAACCACTGGCGGATGGTCTCCCGATCCTTTTCTCCGATCATCGCCATAGCATTGCCTCCTTTCTCTTCACCACCAGGGAAGGACACATCCGGAACTTCCCTCGCGGGCGAGTATAGCACACCGCTTCCGACGGGTCAACCGGCGTTGGCGCTGTCATCCTTTTGTAATCCGTCCGTCGCCGAATCTGCGCAGTGTTGTAGTAAACTGACCACAGAACATACTGGGAGGCTACCGTGGGCGAGATGCGGTTGCGTTTTCATCCCAATCGGAAAGGCGGGGTTCAGCTCTTTGGTCCGCTCGAGACCGAGATCATGAAGCAGGTATGGCAGCACGAGCAGGTGACGGTGCGACAGGTACACCGTGCCCTTTCCCGGCAGCGGGAAATCGCCTACACGACCGTGATGACCACCATGAGCCGGCTGGCGGAGAAAGGGATCCTGAAGCGGACCCGCCAGGGGATGGCCTACCTGTACCGCGCGGCGATGAGCCGGGCCGAGTTCGACCGTATGGTCGTGAACGCCGTCCTCTCGGGCTTGCTGGAGACCTTCGATCAGGCGGCAGTGGATTCCTTTGTCGAATACCTGGCGCATGAGCGCCCCGAACAGCTCGAACTGCTGCGCAGGAGCCTGGCCTCAAAGACCGTATAGGGGGCAGTTCCTGGGTGGGAAGGGAGGCTACCCTGGATTGGATCGCCGGCCCGGACGAAGTGGGCCGCCGGCTTCAACGGTTCCCCAAAGGTCGTAAGCAGATGCCGCCGTGATGCGCACCGGCACGATCGTGCCGACCTGTGCATCCCCCTGCGCAAGGACCAGCCCGTCCACTTCCGGAGCGTCCCACCGGCTGCGGCCGACGACCAGATGTGCCTTGCGGTCGATCCCCTCGATCAGCACGGGGATGGTGCGCCCGACCTGGCGCTCTCCCCACCGACGTGCGGTCCCCTGCTGGAGGGCCATCAGCTCCTCCCGGCGGGCGAAGGCGACCTCCTCCGGAACGGGATCGGGCAGCTCGGCTGCGGGTGTCCCCTCCTCCTTCGAATAGACAAAGACCCCCACACGTTCGAAGGCCTGCTCCTGGACAAAGTCGCGCAGGGCAGCAAACTCCTCCTCCGTCTCCCCGGGGTAGCCCACGATGAAGGTGGTGCGCAGCACGAGGTCCGGGATGCGTTCGCGCATCGAGCGAAGGAGGGCACGCACGCGCTGGATATCGGCCGGCCGGCCCATGCGGGCCAGCGTCGCCGGATGGGCGTGCTGCAGAGGGATGTCCAAATAGGGGCAGACCTGCGGAAAGCGGGCCATCACCTCGATCAGGCGCGGCGTGATGTGCTGCGGGTAGGTGTACATGATGCGCAGCCAAGGGAGTTCCGGGACGGCTTCGAGCAGCGCTTCGATTAGACCGGGCAGGCCGTCTTTCTCCCCGAGGTCACGCCCGTAGGCGGTGGTATCTTGGGCGACGAGGACGATTTCCTGCACGCCGCGCGCGACCAGGGCACGCGCTTCCGCCACCAGCAGGTCGCGGGGCGCGCTCCGGTAGGGGCCTTTGATGCGGGGAATCGTGCAGAAGGCGCACCGCGCATCGCACCCATCCGCGATCTTCAGGTAAGCACTTGCCCCATGCACGGCGCTCAGGCCGGCCCCCGGGAACGGAAGCGCAGGGGAAAGCGCCGGCGGACCGTAGCCCTGTTGCGCGAGAAACTCGGCGATGGCGGACAGCCGCTCGACGCCGAGGAGCGCATCGACGCCAGGGATGGCGCGCAGGGCCTCTCCATGCAGCGGGACCATACAGCCGGCTGCGACCAGCCGCTGCCCGGGTCGCTTCCGGGCGGCGAGCTCCCGGATGACACGGAGCGATTCCTCGCGCGCCGGGCCGATAAAGCCGCAGGTGTTCACGATGAGCACATCCGCCCCTGCCGGCCGTTCCACAAGGGTGTAGCCGGCCTGACGCAGGAGCGTTGCCATGCCGGCGCTGTCCGCCTCGTTCTTCGGGCAACCCAGGGTCACCAGGTAGGCTTTCACCATGTCTCCAGTTCCTGGAGGACCCCGGCCACCGCAACCTCCAGGAGGCGCCTTCCCCACATTTCCGAGGCCAGGTTCGCGTCGGCTCCGCCGGAGGATCCGTCCGGGTGGTATTCTGCCCAACGCAGCGCGTTGCGCCAGAAGGGCGGACGTGCCGAGGGTTGCACGTGCACCGGGCCCTCCTGGACCACACCCGGGTGCAGCGCCATGACGAGCGAGGTTTCCCCGGGCGTGCCGTGGCCTCCCTCCTTATCCCCGAACGCTTCCTCCAGGACCGCCTGGATCCCCGGAAGGGCCCACCAGTCACATACCTTGACTTTCAGCGCGGTGTGCACGTCGTTCACCTCGGCCACCGCAGCCATCAGCGAAGGGGTGTTCCCTCCATGGCCGTTCAAGAGTAGGATCCGCCGGAAGCCGTGGCGGTCCAGGGAGGCCAGGATGTCGTAGATCAGGACCAGGTGGGTGCTCGGGCGCAGGCTGATCGTCCCCGGAAAGGCCATGTGGTGCAGCGACATCCCGAAAGGCACCGCCGGGGCCACGAGAACCCCGGACTGCTTTCCAACCTCCCGGGCGATGCCGGCCGGGACGAGGAAATCGGTCCCCAGGACCGCACGGAGACCGTGTTGCTCCGTGCTCCCGACCGGTACGATGATGCGGTCGTCCCGCTCGAGGTACTCGGCCACCTGCTTCCAGGTGCATTCGGCAAGAAGCATCGCGTCCTCCAGGCAACGTTCACGTACGGGCCCAATCGCTTCGCTCATATTCCGCACGTACCCGCTCGTAGACGGCGATTGTCTGGCGCGCGATGGTCGGCCAGTTGTACCGCTCCAACACTTCGCGGTAGGCGTTCTCCACGCGCTGGCGTGTCCACTCCGGGTGTTCCAGGGTGTGCAGGATCCCCCAGGCCAGCGAATCCGGATCCCCCGGGTAGACGGTGATCCCCGTCTCGGCGTGGCGCACGACCTCCGCAAGGCCCCCGGTTTCCGCCACCACGACCGGCGTGCGAGCGGCCATCGCTTCCAGCGCGACAATGCCGAACGGTTCGTAGAGGCTCGGAAAGACCGCGACACTCGCGACCTTGTAGAGGCGATCGCGCACTTCGTCGGGGACAAAGCCGCAGAAGTAGACGCGCGCGGATACCCCTAGCTCTTCCGCACGCCGACGGAGGGAATCGAGCAGGATGCCCGTCCCGGCGATGACGAATTTGGCCTTCTCGAAGCGGGCCAGGACCCGGGGGATCGCCTCCACGAGCACGGGGACCCCCTTTTCCTCCACGACCCGGCCCACGTTGAGGACGAGCGCTTCGTCCGGCGCGGCGTACTGCCGCCGAAAGTCGCTCAGGTCTTCCCCCTCGAGTTTCTGGAAGCGCCCGGGGTCCACGCCGTTGGGGATGACGTCGACCTTGTCCGCAGGGACGGCGAAGAACTCGCGCACCTGGCCGGCCATGTAGTGGCTAGCGCAGATCACCCGCCAGGCTTCGTAGGTGAGCCACCATTCGGTTCCGTGGATGGCCTGCGCCTGCGGGCTGCTGAGCGCCCCACGGCCCCGCCCTTTCTCGGTTGCGTGGATAGTCGCGACGAGCGGGATGCGGTAGCGGTGCTTGCACTCCACCGCCGTGCGGGCCACCAGCCAGTCGTGGGCATGGATCAGATCCGGCCGGCCGATTTCCCGGATGAGCCGCTCCGCCCGCAGGGTCATCAGCGCATTGACCTCCGAAACGAACGAAACAAAGTCGTACTCGTGCATCCGGGGCACGTCGACACGGTGCACGAAGAGCCCAGCCCACCCCTCCTCGAAGGAACCTCCGTAGAGGCGCGGGGTGATCACGTGTACCTCGATCCCTTCCCCGACGAGGGCTGGCACAAGTTCTGTGACATGTTTGCCGAGGCCCCCGATGATGTGGGGCGGATATTCCCAGGAGAGCATCAGCACGCGCATGCCCCTACCTCCGGAGCCAGGGGAAACCTCAGTCCCAGAACGCATAGCGCAGGATGCAAAAGATCGCCTGGAGACCGTCCGTCCAGCGCAGTTTCTTCCCCTCGGCGTATGTGCGGCCGTAGTAGGAGATCGGGGTCTCGTAGATCCGGCAGCCCAGTCGGGCCACCTTGGCGGTCACCTCGGGCTCGAAGCCAAAACGGTCGGAGCGCAGGCGGATCCGTTCCAGCACCTCACGGCGAAAGACCTTGTAGCCGGTCTCCATGTCGGTCAGGTTCAGGTTCGTGAACATGTTGGAGAGGGTCGTGATCAACTTGTTGCCCACGTAATGCCAGAAAAAGAGCACCCGGTGAGGGCCACCCAGGAAGCGCGAGCCGTAGACCACATCCGCGTGCCCCTCGAGGATCGGACGGAGCAGCCCCGGGTAGTCCACCGGGTCGTATTCCAGGTCGGCATCCTGCACGATGACGATCTCACCGGTCGCGTGGGCAAAGCCGCGACGCAGCGCCGCCCCTTTCCCCATATTGCGCGGCTGCGTCAGGATATAGACCCCATCCCGCGCGGCATACTGCGCCAGGACGGCGGGAGTGCCGTCGGTCGAATGATCGTCGACGACAATGACCTCCTTCTCCAGCCCCAATGTGTCCGCATGGAACACCTTCTCCAGCAACGGGCCGATGCGCTGCTCCTCGTTGTACACCGGGATCACGATGCTCACGCGGCGAAACGCTCCACCCATCGCCCCTCCGTGGGATTCTCGCCGGGGGATTACTCCAAGGCCATCTCGTAGATCCGCCAGGTCTTGTAGTGCCGCCCTCCCATGAACTCGGAGGCTCGCAGCACAAGTTCGTTATCCTCCAGCAGCATCGAGGATTCGTAGACCTGGTAGCCGCGCTGCATCGCGTACTCCTTCGCTTCCGCAAAGAGCAGGGCGTCGATCCCCAGGCGGCGGAAGCCAGGACGAATGCCGAAGAAGAAGAGGCGCACGCGGGGGATGCGGCGGCGCATCCAGAGCAAGCGAAGGAGCCGCACGAGATCCGAATCGCCGTACCAGCGCCAGCGAGGACGCAGGGCGTAGTAGGGGTCCGGGAAAGCCCCCAGCACGGCGGCCGGCTCCCCTTTCACGTAGGCAAAGCGCACCAGTCCGGGATCGACGATCGGCCGCAGCGCCTCCACAAGGGAATCCGCTTCCTCTTCGGTGATTGGCAGGAACCCCCAGTTCTGGGACCAGGCCTCGTTGTAGATGCGGATGATCAGGTGCACTTCCTCCGACAACCTTCGCAGTTCCAGCGGGCGCGTCTCGATATCCCGGCGGCGGCGCACCATGGCGACCACCTGCTGCAGTCGCGGGCTCATCGGCGTGTGCACTTCGGCAATGTAGGCATAGTAATCCTTGACCTTGCGCAGGCCGTAGCGCACTAGAAACTCGCCGTAATATGGGGGGTTGTGCGTGAGGTCGACGGTCGGCGGGTACTCGAATCCCTCCACGAGAACCCCCTGCCGCTCGTGGGTGACGTTAGAATACTCACCCGGCCCTCGCATGGCCGTCATACCGCGCGCCTTCAGCCAATCGCGCGCCCGGTCCAGCAGGGCGCGCGCGACGTCAAAGTCCGGTATCGTCTCGAAGAAACCGAAGAAGCCGATCCGCGTGCCGTAGTACTCGTTAAAACGGTGGTTGACGGCCGCCGAGATCCGCCCGACCGGCTCGTTGCCGCGCCAGGCCAGGAAATGGGTAACCTCCGCATGACGATGGTAGGCATGCTCCGGGGTGAGGAGGCCTTTTATGCCGAGAAGCCGGTTTCCCAGAAGATCGGCGCGCAGGGGCGGCGTCCAGTTCGGATCGCCACGATACAGCCGCCAGGGCAGATCGACAAAGTGGCGCAGCCGCTGGTCCCCCAGGGGGATCTCCTCGATCGAAAGACGCGGCTCGGACATCGCAGGCCTCCTCTCCACAGCCACGCACGGCACGGCACGACCGGTGGTCATCATACCACGAGGGACGCCGCTTGTCCAGCGTGGACATGCTCCCAGAAAATTGTATACACTTTTGCAGGGCGCAGTTGTCCACTTTTCCACGGCCTGCCGCGCGCCTTCTGTCCCTAGTGATCACTACGCCCGATTCCAACTAGAACTAGTGGTATCCCGCGCCCTCCACGACAAGCGATCGTAGCGGTGCGTGTGGATAAGTGACCCCTCGCGGTGGAAAAGCGGTCCAACTTGTGGATAATTGTGCACTGTGCTGCATTGGTGCGCAGCACAGCGTTCTGCAGCGCTTTCGCCATCCACATCGAACCCACAGGCGGCTGCCAAGGAAAAGGGCTTGCCTTTGCCGCATTTTCCGGTTTTTCCACATTTCCCCGTACTACGACTGTGTACGATATTTGAATAAGGATTCTTCTATTTGTACCCTGCAGAACTTGCCCAGAGGTGTAGAGTGTGCTAGAGTGGAAAGAAAATCGAGCACGGAGAATCGCCCGATGGAAACGCAATTGGGTGGAGTAGTTGCACAAGTCCAGGGGATCGCGAAATTGGCGGGCATTCGGCCGGGGGATCGCCTCCTGGAAGCGAACGGCCATCCGTTGCGGGACGTGATCGACTGGGCGTTCTATGCGGATGGGCACTCGGTGACGGTCCGCGTTGCGCGCGGGGAGTCGACTTTCTCGGTGCAGCTGTGCCGGCCGGCCGGAACGGCATGGGGCATCGACTTTGCGGAGCCGCTCTTCGATGGGGTGCGGCACTGTCAGAACCGGTGCCTCTTCTGCTTTCTGGACCAGCTGCCGCCGGGGTGGAGGCGCTCGATCTACCTGCGCGACGACGACTACCGACTCTCCTTCCTCTTTGGCAACTTTGTTACCCTGACGAACCTTCGCGAGTCGGACTGGCAGCGGCTGGAGAAGCAACATCTGAGCCCGCTCTACGTTTCCGTCCACGCGACGGAACCGTCCTTGAGGGAACGGCTGCTGGGACGGAAAGGGCTTCCGGACATCCGGGAGCAACTGGAGCGGCTCGGCCGCCTGGGGATCGTCGTCCACGCCCAGGTCGTGCTCTGCCCCGGGATCAACGACGGAGCCCAGCTGGAAAGGACGGTTGCCGACCTGGAGCGCCTGAGCCCTCCGGTGGCTTCGGTGGCACTTGTACCGGTCGGACTCACCCGTTTTCGCGCTCTGCAGTCCACTGGAGCGGGGGAGACCCTCCGCACGTATACACCGGAAGAGGCCGCTGCGCTCTGGAAGTGGGCGCGCAAGTGGCAGCGCGCGCTGCGCTCGACCTTGGGGAAGACCTTCCTCTACCTTGCCGACGAGTTCTACCTCCTGGCCGGCCGGCAAGTCCCTCGTGCAGCGTCGTACGATGGTTTCCCCCAGGCGGAAAACGGGGTGGGGCTGGTGCGTCTCCTGCTGGACGATTGGGCGCGGGTACGGAGACGACGCCCGATCCCGACGTCCCGCCGGTTACGCGTGACGCTCGTTTGCGGTACCCTGATCGCCCCTACCCTGCAACGCATCGCTGCAGCCGAAGAGAAGCGCTTGGAGGGGCTGGAGGCCCAGGTCCTCCCGCTCGAAAACCGTACCTTTGGCCCTACAGTCACCGTCTCCGGCTTGCTCACGGGAGAGACGTTCTGGGAGGGACTCCGGGCTGCCCGCGGAGAGGTGGTCTTTCTCCCGCGTGCGGCCTTTGGGGAGGGGAAGGAAACGCTCGACGGCGTTGCCCTGGAAGATCTACAGCGCCGGTTCGATCGGCCTCTGGTGCTCGTGGAACGGTGGTCGGAAGTGCTACAGGCGCTCGAGGGAGATCGCCCGTAGGTCGGAAGAGGGCGCAGCCTCACGGGGAGCCTACACCTCGGGGAGGACGCGCAGAAAGGCTTCCACGATCTCCGGATCGAACAGTTCTCCGGCCCCCTGTTTCAGGTGTTGGAGGGCCTTTTCCCTGGGCCAGGCCGGCCGATAGGGTCGTTCAGACTGCAGCGCATCCCAAACGTCTACGACGGCAAAGATCCTCGCCGGTAGGGGGATCTCCTTTCCCTTCAGCCCTTGGGGATAGCCGCTTCCGTCCCAGCGTTCGTGATGGCTGTACGGGATGGACAGAGAGGGCCGGAGGTGTGGAAGCGGGTGGAGAATCTCGTAGGCGTGCTCCGGATGGCGCCGGACCAGGTCTATCTCTTCCGGCTCCAATGGCCCTGGCTTCAGGATGACGCTTTCCGGTACGGCCAACATCCCCACGCCGTGCAGCAACGCACCCCGCCGTAAGTGGATCAGGTCGTCTCTCGATATCCCGAGAGCGCGCCCGAGACGGACGGCAAGCTCCGCGACTCTGCAGTTGTAAGGCGACGGGAGTCCACGTTCCGCGCGCCCCCGCCCACAGTACCCCGATCGCTTCTCCCTCGGCGATCAGCGGCACACAAGCTGCGGGCATCGATCTCCCGGCCCTCACGGGGAGATCCTGCAGGGGGACGACGGCCGTCACCTGCGGTTGCCCACTGGACAGCACCTCATGGCTCTTCCCTCCGTCCCTCTCCAGGCGAAGTCCCTGTAGCCCCGCCCATTCCCCGGAGGCATGGGCCACAACCAGGTTCTTGTGGTCCGGCTCGAATAGGCAGACCGCGCTGGCGCTGAC
>JBMFPK010000083.1:0-9159 GCA_049969155.1 Chloroflexia bacterium
GAGATGACCCCCGAGGACGCCTGGGTCTACCTCGACGCGCGTACGGACGAGATGGGATTCGGCGTGTGGTTCGATGCCGTGCTGTGGCTTGCCGAGTAGCCAACTTGACAGGGGGCATCAAAAGTAATATCATCATATCAAAAGGGTTACGGAAACGGGTTTTGGAGTGGGGTCCATCCGGGTATTGCCGGTCTCCATATGGATCTTCAGGCAAATGTCGGGAGGTTCTTCCAGGCACAGAGACTGGCCACGAGAACAGAAACTCGGTCCTGAACGTGACGCTTTGGCGCCACGATACCCCTTCTCCGAACCTTAACAACCAGGCTTCCTGGAGGCGATGGTTTCCGGCGGGCGGCCCGAGCTGGGGGGCCCGCAGCCGGCGGGAAGCCGACATCGAGGAGGTCTACGACGATGAGTTGGTACTTGCTACCGGCCGTAGCGCTGGTGAGCGCGATCGCGGCCTTCGTTCTCGCTTATGTGCTGTTCCAGCTGCGTGCACGCCGGCGCATTCAGGCCATGGAGGAGGAGGCGCGACGGGTTCTGGAACAGGCGCGCATTCAGGAGAAGGAAATTCTGCTTGCCGCCAAGGACGAGACGATCCGTCTGCGCGAAGCCCTGGAAGCGGAGAACAAGATGATCCGGGCCAACCTGCAGCGGCAGGAAGCCCGGTTGCACCGAAAGGAAGAACTGCTCGACCGGAGGCAGGAAGAACTGGACCAGCGCGAACGGCGCATCCTTCAGAAAGAAAAGGAGGTGGAAAGGACCCATCAGCAGATCGAGGAACTGCGGCAGCAGGGGCTGCGCGCCCTGGAGCAGATCGCGGGCCTGACGCGCGAGGAGGCGCAGCAGCAGTTGCTCGCCGCGGTGGAGCAGGAGGCGCGGAACGATCTGGCCCGGGTGCTCCGCCAGGTGGAAGCGGAGACGCGGGAACAGGCGGATCGCATTGCGCGGGAGATCATCTCTACCGCGATCCAGCGCTGTGCTTCGGAATATGTGGCCGAAGCGACGATCACGGTTGTACCGTTGCCCAATGACGAGATCAAGGGGCGTGTGATCGGCCGTGAGGGCCGCAACATCCGAGCCCTCGAGCAGTTGACCGGCGTAGACGTCATCGTGGACGATACCCCGGAAACGATCACCCTTTCCTCGCACGACCCGGTACGGCGGGAAATTGCGCGGCTTGCTCTGACCCGCCTGATCCAGGATGGGAGGATCCACCCGACACGGATCGAGGAAATGGTGCAGAAGGCAACCCAGGAAGTGGAAGCCACGATGCGCGAGGAGGCCGAGCGGGTCGCGATGGAGGCAGGCGTACAGGGGTTGCACCCGGACCTGCTCAAGCTGCTTGGGCGTCTGAAGTACCGCACCAGCTACGGCCAGAACGTTCTGGAGCATTCACTGGAGGTGAGCATTCTCGCCGGGCTGATGGCAAGCGAGCTGGGGGCGAACGTCATGGTTTGCCGGACGGCCGGCCTGTTGCACGACATTGGCAAGGCCGTAGACCACGAAGTCCAGGGCCCCCACGCGCTGATCGGCGCCGATATCGTCAAGCGCCTGGGCCGGTCTCCGGCGATCGTTCACGCCATCGCCGCGCATCACGGGGAGGAGGAACCGCAGACCGTCGAGGCGTTCCTCGTCTCGGCCGCGGATGCGATTTCGGGCGGACGGCCGGGAGCGCGCCGCGAGACGTTGGAGCATTACATCAAGCGACTGGAAGCTCTCGAGGCGGTCGCCCAGTCGTTCAAGGGCGTGGAGAGCGCCTTCGCGATCCAGGCGGGGCGCGAGATCCGCATTATGGTCAAGCCCGACGACGTGGACGACCTCGGCAGCATTCGCCTAGCCCGAGAAATCGCCAAGAAGATCGAGGAGAACCTGCAATATCCTGGACAGATCAAGGTCACGGTCATCCGGGAGACCCGGGCCATAGATTACGCCCGGTGATCTCCCTGAGGAGGAATAGGGGGAGCGAGGGACTGCCTTCGCTCGAATATGCTTCGGTGTATCGAAGCCGATCAAGCCCGGAGGACGAGAAGGCACGCGAGATCTTCCTTGGGTCCCGTTCCACGGTCCACGCCTCTACTGACCCATCGAGGCTGGCAACCGAAGGCAGGTAAGGAGGCAAACGAGATGGAAATCCTGTTCAGCAACATCGGAAATGTCGAACCCAAGAAAGAGGCTCGGCCCGGATCTGGAGAGCCAAGCTACGCGGCCGAGGGCTCGCGGCCTGCGGGCGGCCGGCCCAGTGTGCTGAAGGTGTCCGCTCGTTCCCGTCCGAGCGCGGTCGCCGGTGCCATCGCTGGGGTCATTCGGGAAACGGGTCGCGCGGAGCTCCAATCGATCGGCGCCGGTGCGACCAACCAGGCAGTCAAGGCGATCGCCATCGCACGCAGCTACCTGCAAGAGGACGGCATCGATATCGTCTGCATCCCGAGCTTTGCCGAGGTGACGATCGAGCAGGAAGAGCGGACAGCCATGCGCCTGGTCGTCGAGCGGCGAAACTAGTCTGGCCGAAAGCCGTCGTTGCCCTCCTTCTTGGGTAGCGCTTTCGGCACACTCAGCAGTCTGAGGAGGTTGAGCAAGGCGACGGAATCGCCTACCTTGAGAGGCTGCTTCCGGGGAATATCTGTTGGGGCCTATTGATCTGCACACACACAGCACGGCTTCGGATGGACGGCTGACCCCGCAGAAGCTGGTAGAAAAGGCAGTTTCTGAGGGACTTTCGGTCCTGGGCCTGACGGATCACGACAGCGTAGCGGGCATCGACGAGGCCTGGAACGCCTGTCAGGGATCGCGTTTGATCTTCGTTCCCGGAGTGGAACTGAGCACGGACCGGCCCGGGGCCGACTGCCACATCCTTGGCTACTTCGTGGACCACCGGCACCCACGCCTGACAGAGGCGCTCTCGACGTTCCTGCAGGAACGCAGGGAACGCGGGGAGCGGATGGTACAACGCCTGCGGGAACTGGGGATACCGATTTCGTGGGAACGGGTTCAGGAATTGGCTCAGGGGGGCATCGTCGCCCGCCCTCACGTCGCAGAAGCGCTTCTGGAGGCGGGATATGTCTCGTCCCGCCAGGAGGCGTTCGAACGATATATCGGCCACGGCCGGCCGGCTTATGTGACCCGTCTCAAGTTTTCGCCTGAGGAAGCCGTGCGCCTGATCCGCAGCGCGCACGGAGTTCCTGTGTTGGCCCACCCGACCTTCGCCGACCCGGACCACGACTTTACCGCGGAACTGTCCCGGCAAATCCCTTACCCGTTCTTGGAGTCCCTTTGCGAAGCCGGCCTTCTGGGGTTGGAAGCCTACTACACGGACTACTCGCCCGAACTGTCCGCCCGTCTCCAGGAACTCGCCCAGCACTTTGGGCTGATTGTGACAGGGGGTAGCGACTTCCACGGAAACCCGGAAGGACCTGCCCTGGGTTCGGTCGGGGTCCCGGCAGAGGTTGTACCCCGCCTCCTGGAACAGGCGCAACGCTGTGGAAGTCCTTGGGTGTCCAGGATCGTCTGCCCGGCCTGTCCCTGAACCTTGAGACAGGATCGTGCGGCCCCGCCAGCGGTTCCCGCCTTGCCCTCCCCGGTTGCTATCCCGGTCCGTATGTAGAAATCCGGCATTGCCCGCCGGATACGCCAGTGGGTGAGGTGGAACGATGGAACCGAGAGCGGAAGAACGTTGGTGGAAGATGGATTTGCACGTGCATACCCCGGCCTCGTTGGACTACCGGGAGAAAGATCTGCCCTTGGTACAGATCTTGCGCGAAGCGGAACGTCGGTCTTTGGACATCGTGGGCCTCGTCGACCACAATACGACCCGCGGATATGAACAACTCCGCCTGGAGCTGAGCCGCCTGGCCGTTCTCAGCGAGGCCGGCCGGCTGTCCCCCTCGGAACAGGAAGCATGGGACGAGTACCGTCAACTCCTCTCCCACATCCTGGTCCTTCCGGGCTTTGAGTTGACCACCCAGGAAGGCGTACACCTCCTGGCGCTCTTTCCACCGGAGACGCCTGCCGAACGGCTGAACGCCCTTCTGCTTACCTTGGGCATCCCGATGGAACGACTGCGCGACGGCGCCCCGGAGGTCTATGCCCAGGCCGACCTGGCCCTCGCCTGTACCCTCATCACGCGGGCAGGGGGCATCGCCATCGCCGCGCACATCGAGCGCCTCCGGGGATTCCGAGCCACCCAGGAGGAAGGCTTCCCGCCGGAGGGCTTGCTCGCCCTGGAATCCACCGTCCCCGCCTGCGCCCCGCTCGGCTCCCTCCCTGTTGTCTGGGGCTCCAACGCCCACACCTGCACCTCAGCAGGGGAGGGGGAACATCCTTGGGGCATCGGGGAACGATACACCGAAGTCCTCATGGAGCGCCCGAGCTTTGACGCGCTCCGCACCCTCCTGCTCGCACGCGATGCCGCCCGCGTGCGTTTTCCGGAGCGGGAACGACTCCGCGCGTACCTCGAGCAGCTGCGCCGTGCCGGCCCGGACCGGCTCATCCTGCTCGATCCGGACACCGACCCGAAAAATGCCTGCCGGGACATCGCCGCCTTGGCCAACAGCGGCGGCGGGACACTCGTGATCGGTATCCGCGAAGAACAGGCTATCGGAGTGGCCGATCCCCGGAGCTGGAGCAGCACCCTGCTCCGCTATACGCGCGAGGAGATCGATCCGCCGCCCCTCCTTAACCTGGAGCTGCTGCATTTCGAGGGCCACGACCTTGTGCAGGTGCAGGTACAGCCGGAATCGCCACCACCCTATGTGACACGGGAAGGTGTCGTCTACGTGCGACGGGATGGGCAGACGCGACCCGCCACCCGCGCGGAACTCATGGAAACGGTCGGAGCCGGAAAACCGGGCGCCGCGCCGGGCCTGGACCTCCCCTACGCAGGGGTGGAGATCGTCGGCATGCACCTTCGAGACGGCGTCTGGTTCTACGACGTTCGCGACCTGCGCGTCACCTCCGGGGTCACCCGCCAGCGCGCAAAGGGGTTGTGGGCCTATGCGATCGACCGCCACGAGAGCCTGCGACAGGGACAGGCGGACCTGAACCGGGTCGTGTGGAAGGGGGACCGCGGCGTCTGGCGGGTCTACCGCAGCGGCGAGCGGCGCGTGTACGACCTCGTGCACCGGGAAAGCAGCGGCCGGGTCGACCACGTCTTCTACGGTGTGTCGGAATGGGGCCTCACACCCCGCTGGCGCGAGGTCGTGGAGTCGCTGCGTCCCTTGCTCGTCGAAGAGAACGTGGTCCTCCCCGAAGAGGGCGAGCCCGGACCCGATGAGGCGCGCTCCTTCCGCCCGGCCCGGCCCGTCCCTCCCCGCGAGGGGCGCACGGGGTATGCCCCCTCCGTGCCGCGGCCGCAGGCCGCTTTTGTGGGGCCCGATCGCAAGGAAGCCGGGGAGGCCGCTCCGGCCCGCCCAGAAGGCGCGCCTGCTCCTGCCGGCGAGTGGGGCGGGCGGATCCCGCGTTGGCGCAACCAGGCGGCCGTGGAATGGGTGCGCTGGGACGGCAACAACCTCTACTTCGACTTGGCCCACCGGCAGGCGGACGGTACCGTGCGCTACTTCCGCCGCGTCCCGCGGAGCCAGCTGCTCGAGTCCGAAGGATGGATCGACCTGGTGCGGGTCCCGCTGCCGGCCACGGGCATCGAGGTGGTGCGCAGCACGGTAAGCGGCGACGAGATCCTTTACCAGTTCCGGGATATGCAGACCGGCCGTGTCGACCCCCGGGTGCGGAGGGCCTCCGAGTTCCCGCCCGATTCGCCGTACGCGTATGCCATCCGGATGTACCACCAGGATTTCCCGCTCGACGAAAGCAAAGTGCGCTGGTGGGGCAACATCGGATATATGCGGCCCACCCCGGAACGGGTCGACCTCGTCTATCGGGACGAGGAGGGGCGGGACCATATCTACTATGCCGCTGAGCGTCGCCTGCTCGAGGGCGAGTGGAAGCAACTGCTCGAAGAGTGGCACGAGGAATGAGCGCTGCGGCAGGAGGTCACCGCTGAGCGAGAAAGAGCCGCGCGAACGACGGTATCGCGAACTCCTCAGCCTGGGGCTGCGCCGCGGTAGCGAGCTGGCCACCGGCCACACAACGCGGATGCTGCCCGGCCTACCCGAAGGGTCCTGGGTCGAAACCGGGACGGGGCTTTGTTATGTCGCCATCCGGCGCTACCCACCGGACCATCGGCACGGGTCCTTTCCGCTGAAGGCTTTCCTGGAAGAACCTCCGGATCGCTGGACGCCTATAGAAACGCGGGAGGCGCTGGGACCGCTGCGCCCGGAAGCGCTCTTTTTCCTGGATATCGAGACCACCGGTCTGGCCGGGGGCGCCGGTACCTACGCCTTCCTGGTGGGAATCGGGCAATTCGAAGACGAGAAGGCCTTCTGCATCCGGCAAGTGTTTCTCCCCTCCCCGGCCCAGGAGGCCGCGCTGCTGGATACGGTAGCGGCCCTCCTCGAGCCCGCGGAGGGACTGATCACGTTCAACGGGCAGGGATTCGACCTCCCGCTCCTAGGCACGCGCTACGCCATGGCGCGGCGGGCCTGTCCGTGGGACGGGAAGGCCCACCTGGACCTGCTGCCCGTGGCGCGCAGGCTGTGGCGGGCACGGCTTCCTTCGTGCTCGCTCGCTTCCCTCGAGGAACACCTGCTGGGGATCGACCGCGATCCGATGGATATCTCAGGGTACCAGATCCCATCGCTCTACTATGCCTACCTGCACCAGAGGGATGCGGACATCCTCACGCCCGTTTTCTACCACAACGCCCAGGATATCCTCTCGATGGTGACGCTTGCGGTACAGATCGCCCGTCTGTTGCGCGATCCGTGGAGCCGGAGGGGACCCCGGCACGGGCCGGACTTTTACGCCCTCGCCCGCCTCTACGAGGCCCGGGGAAATGTCGAGCAGGCCGTTTCCGCCTACCGGTCCGCACTGCTCTTTGCCCTGCCCCCCGAGGAGCGGGAGCGGGCCTGGCAGCGGCTGTCGATGCTTTTGAAACGCCTGGGGGCCTGGGAGGAGGCGGCAGAAATCTGGGAATCGCTCCTGGAGCGACCGGGCCCGCATCCGCTCTACGCGTACGTCGAGCTCGCCCGCTACTACGAGCACCGCCGCCGCGATCCCGAACGCGCGGCAGCGATCGTGCAACGGGCGATTGCCGAATACGGCGAATGCCCCCGCGAGGACAGCCTCGCCCACCGCCTGGCGCGTCTGCGGCGCAAGATGCGGCAAGAAGGGATCCCTCGGGCCCCGGACGCTGGAGCCAGATGCGCCCATGGAGCGGCCGAGAACGGTTCTCGGGCCGCAGACGATTTCCAAACCGATCGAAACGGAGGAACCCGATGAAGCGAACCGCCGGTTACATCTTGTTGCTCGTGTCCACCCTGCTGCTCGCCGCTTGTGGGACCCGTGAGGCGCTCATCGAGGCGAGCGCGGCCGAGATGAACCTCACCCCAGAGGACCTGGGGCGGCCCGCTGCCGTACAGGACAGGCCGATGCAGGAAATCCTGCGGCTGGTACAGCAGGCGCCCGAAACCCGCCTGGCCCGCGACGCGAACATGCGGACGTTCTCCTTTTCGGACACCGAGGTCATCGCGGTGATCCTGGTCACTTCCTCGAGCGCTGAGGCTCGGGCCGCACTGCGCGATGCCCGTTCCAACTTTGAAAGCGGCCTGCGGGATGCGCTGGGGCAAGGAACAACGGTCCCGCTGGAGGCGTTGACGGTGCCCCAGCTGGGGGACGAGACCTTTTTCGCGCGCGTGCAGCTCCCCGGCGACAAGGGCCCGGGGTACATCCTAGGCTTCCGCAAGAACAACGTCGCAGGGTTGATTATCGCCTACGGGCCGCCCGGCGCGCTGGACGAGGACTGGCTCCGCGGACTGGGCCAGAAGATGTTCCAGCGCTTGCCGGAGCCGAAGGCGTAGCGCCCACATCGGAGCTTGAGAGGCGGTCGCGATGCCCACAGACTGGCTCGACGCTCTGAACCCTCAGCAACGCCAGGCCGTGGAAGCGCTCGGCGGTCCGGTGCTCGTGCTGGCCGGTCCGGGCTCCGGGAAGACCCGCGTCCTGACCTACCGGGTAGCCTACCTGGTGCGCGTGTGCGGCATCCCGCCCCACCGGATCCTTGCCGTGACCTTCACGAACAAGGCTGCCCGGGAGATGCGCGACCGCCTCACTTCCCTGCTGGGAGAGGAACAGGTGTCCCGCCTCACGGTGGGTACCTTCCACGCGATCTGCGCCCGCATCCTCCGTCGCGAGGCCAACGAGATCGGGCTCGACCCGCAGTTCCTCATCTACGACACAGATGACCAGCTGGGGCTCGTGCGGCGGGCGATGCAGGATCTGAGCCTGGACGAAAAGCTCTATCCGCCGGCCTCCATCCTGTACGCTATCGGGCGAGCGAAGGACGAACTCCTGGATCCGCAGACCTTCGCGACCCAGGTCACGAGCTACTGGGAGGAAATCGTCTCGCGGGTCTACGAGCGGTACCACCGGCTGCTCGAGGAAAACCACGCCCTCGACTTTGACGACCTGCTCATGCGGACCGTGCTGCTCTTCGAACAGCACCCCCAGATCGCCCGGCGCTACCAGGAACGGTTCCTGCACGTCCTGGTGGACGAGTACCAGGATACGAACCACGCCCAGTATGTCCTCGTGCGTCACCTTTCGGCCCGCTACCGGAACCTCTTCGTCGTAGGAGATGAGGAACAGGCGATCTACGCCTGGAGAGGAGCCACGCTGCGCAACATCCTGGAGTTCGAGCGGGATTTTCCCGAAAGCCGGGTGATCCTGCTGGAGCAGAACTACCGCTCCACCCAGCGCATCCTCCAGGCCGCTCGTGGCGTGATCTCCGCAAGCCGCCAGCGGCCATACGCCAAAGCGCTCTGGACGCAGAACCCCGCCGGCCATCCGGTCGTCGTGCGGGAGGCCTACGACGAACAGGACGAGGCCCGCCTCGTGGCCGACGAGATCTCCCGGCTGCTGGAGGCTGGGTACCGCCCGCGCGACATCGCCGTGATGTACCGGACGAACGCCCAGTCGCGCGTCTTCGAGGAGGCCTTCTTGCGCTACGGGTTGCGCTACAAGCTGGTGGGCGGCACACGGTTCTACCAGCGTCGCGAAGTGCGCGACATCCTGGCCTATCTCCGCTTGCTCCACAACCCCAACGAC
>JBMFPK010000084.1:0-9156 GCA_049969155.1 Chloroflexia bacterium
CGCGAGTACCCCTACACGTACGGCGAGGCTGGGGACGAACGGTTCGAATGGATGGACACCAACCAAGTGCTCCGAGGTGCGACGGACGCACAGGGGATCTGGCAGGTGCGTGTCCCGGCCCCGGACCCGTACGGGAGGAGCGGCCGACTCGACCTGGAGGCGACGGTCGAGGACGGGAGCGGCCAGGCCGTCAGCGGGCACGCAACCGTCTGGGTCCACCAGCGCCGGTACGGAACCAGCCTGATCCTGGAGCGCTACACCTACCCGCTGGGTGACGAGATCCCGGTGGAGGTGCGGGTGACGGACTACCACGGGAACCCGGTGCAGGGCCGGGTGGTCGCCGTCGAGCTGAACGGGTGGGACGGGAGCGACTACCGCGCTCTGGTGGCCGAAGCGCAGGGTGTCACCGATGAACGTGGTCGTGCCCGGATCGCCCTCCGCCCCGTGGAAGCGGGCTGGTACCGGCTGACGGTACAGGGCGATGCCGAGGACACCGCATGGGTCTGGGTGTACGATGTGGCGGAAACCGACTGGAAAGGGGGCTACGGGCAGGAGGGGAAGTTCCTCGTGAGGGTCGAACGACCCACCTACGCTGTGGGTGAGGTCGCCCAGGTCCTGGTCCACTCGCCCGTGACCGGAACGGCGCTCCTGACCGTGGAGCGCGGTCAGGTGCGCCGCATGGAGCCGGTGCGGCTGACCGGGCCGGTCACAGTCCTTCCCTTGCCCATCGAGCCGGATTTCGCCCCCAACGTCTTTGTCACCGTGCAGATCTACCGCCCGGTCGATCCGGAGAATTGGAACCACTGGCTGAGCATGCCGGATGCGGAGCTCCTGATCGGGACGGCGGAGGTTATCGTCCCGCCGCTCGATCGGCGCCTCCAGGTGCAGGTGTTGCCCGAGCGGCACGAGTACCGTCCGGGCGAGGAGGCCGTGGTGACGCTGGAGGTGCGGGATGCCGCGGGGCGGCCCGTGCGCGCGGAAGTCTCGCTGGGAGTGGTCGACGAGGCGATCTATGCCCTTGCGGGACGGGCCGAGCTTGACCCCTACACGGCCTTTTACGCGCGGCGGGAGAACCTCGTGCACACCTACCACTCGCTGGAGCCTAAGCGGGGCTTCGGCGGCGGAGAACACGGCGGAGGCGGGGACGGGTACGGCCGTGCGAACCCGCGGCAGGACTTTCCCGATACCGCCTACTGGAACCCCGCCATCCTGACCGACTCGGAAGGGCGCGCGGTGGTCACCTTCCGGCTTCCCGACTCGCTTACCCGGTGGCGGCTGACGGCGCGCGCAGTGACGGCAGAAACGCAAGCGGGGGAGGGGAGGGCGACCTTTACCACGACGCAGCCGTTGGTCGTGCGGCCGGCCCTCCCGCGTTTTCTTGTGCAGGGCGATGCTGTGACACTCTCCGTGGCCCTGTACAACCGCACCGATGTGTCGGCCGGCCTGGAGGCAGGCCTGGATGTCCAGGGGCTGATCCTTTTGTCTCCGCTCACCTACACGGTCGCCGTTGGCGCGGGGGAAACGGCCCGCGTGGCCTGGAAGGCAACCGTGGGGACCTGCCGCGTGGTCACCGTGACCGCTTATGCGGAGGCTGGCGACCGAGTGGAGGACGCCGTGCAATACGTCCTGCCCGTGCTGCCGTTCGCCGTCCCGGATGTGCGCACTTGGGCGGGGGAGTACGTGGGCGAGGCGGAGGTACGGGTGCCGGTCCCGGAACGTTGGTTGCCGCAGGAAAGCACACTGGAGGTGCGGCTATCCCCCTCGATCGTGCCCACTCTGCTGGACGGGCTGGAGTACCTGATCGACTACCCGTTCGGTTGAACGGAACAGACGATGAGCCGTGTGCTCCCGAACGCGATGGTGGCCCGGGCCTTTCGGGAACTAGGGGTCCGAAGCGAGCGGTTGGAGTCGGACCTGCCGCGGATGGTGGATGTCGGGCGACAAATGCTGTACGGTTTCCAGCACGAGGATGGCGGCTGGGGCTGGTGGTACGACGACCGCTCGCACGACTACCAGACGGCCTACATCCTGTACGGCCTTGCGATGACGAAGCAAGGCGGCTTCGAGGTGGACGAGGGCGTCTTGGAGCGAGGGGCACGCTATCTGCAGGAGCACCTGCCCGGCATGGACAGGCGCACCCGCGCCTATGCCCTGTATGCGCTCACCACGGCCGGTTTCGGGGATCTCGATTCGGCGCTGCGCCTAGCCGCCGAGAGGGATGATCCGCCTGCGCCGCTCGATCCGTTCAGCCGGGCGGCGCTCGCCCTCACGCTGCACGCGCTCGGCGATGAGGCGACGGCGCGCAGGCTGATCGAGGAGATCGCTGCCACGGCGGTCGTTTCCGCGGACCGCGCCTACTGGGATACGGGGATCGGGGACGGCGAATACCAGGCCAAGACGATGGCCTCCTCGGTGCGCTCCACGGCGCTCGTGCTCGACGCGCTCGTGCAGCTCGCTCCGGACCACCCGCTCGTCCTCCCGACCGTGCGCTGGTTGATGGCCCAGCGCCGCGGGTACGCGTGGAACAGCACCCAGGAGACCTCGTATGCCCTGCTGGCGCTGGCCGACTATGTACGGAGTGCCGGCGAGCAGTTCGCACAGCGCAACTGGCGGGTCGACTTGAACGGCGAGGAGGCCGAAGCCGGAAGTTTCACCTCGGTGGACCAGGCCGTGCGGGTCACCGTCCCCACGGAGCGGCTGCGCGGCGGAGAGAACCGCCTGCGGCTCCTGCACAGTGGTTCCGGGAGGCTGTACTACACCGTGATCGCGCGTTTCTACCTCCCGGAGGAAGTGCAGCGGCCAGCGGGTGCGATCCGCGTTTCGCGCGTCTACCGCCGTCCCGGAGGGCAACCGCTGGATGCACCGCTGCGCGTGGGGGAGCTCGTGGAGGTAGCGCTGACGGTGGAGGTGCCGGAGGACGCGCACTACGTCATCCTCTACGATCCGCTGCCTGCGGGGTTGGAAGGGCTGAACCAGCGACTGGCCACCACAAGCTACGTCGCTCGCGAGACGTGGGAGGAACGGTCGATTCCTGTGCTTCCTTACAGCCGCAAGGACGTGCTGGACCGCGCGGTGGTCCTTTTCTTCAACCGATTGGGGAGGGGAAGCCACACCTTCACCTACCTCGCGCGGGCGACGGTGCCTGGGGACTTTCACGTGCTGCCCACCGAGGCCTACCTGATGTATCAACCAGAGGTATGGGGCCGGGCGGCGGGGGAAACGATCGCCGTGCGGCCCTGAAGGTCAGGAAGAGGCGCCCCCTCGGAGATCGAGGGGGCGCCTAGCTTTGGGGGTGGGGAAAGCGGGGGTCAGCCGTTGACCGGCACCCGGACGGGCTCGGGAGCATAGAGGCCGTGATACTCCGGGGGCAGGAGCGCTGCGATGCGGCGCATGATGCGCTCGGTCACTTCCTCCAGCGTGCGGCGGTCGATCCGCCCGCTCACGCGCTCCACGGAGAAGGGCGGCCCCACGCGGAAAGAGACGGGACCGCGGGTGGGCAAGAACCGCCCTTCGCGCATGATCAGGTGGGTCCCTGTGACGGCGGTCGGGAGCACCGGGACGCCGGTCTGCAGTGCCAGGAGGGCGGCACCGTGGTGGGCAGGGCCCATACCGGGGGTGCGGCTGCGTGTGCCTTCCGGGTAGACGCAGAAGAGCCGGCCGGCCTGGAGGATCTGCTTGGCGCGCTCGAGCGCGCGGCGGGCGGCGATCTTCCCGCGCGCGACAGGCACGATCTCCAGGGCACGCAGGAGCCGCCCGAAGACGGGGATGGAAAAGAGCTCCTCCTTGGCCATAAATGAGACCGGGCGCTTGAGGACGCCGATGATGACCACGGGGTCGATCAGGTTCACATGGTTGCTCACCAGGAGTGCGGGCCCGCGTTCGGGCACGTGTTCCAGCCCCTGCACGTCGAGATCCACATAGATGCGCATCAGGAAGCGGATGACGCCCCGCACCGCGCGATAGACCATGGCGATATCCCCTCCTAAGGATCGAAGCGGGCCAGGACCAGCGCCAGCTCTTCTTCCACCGTCAAGTGGTCGTTGTTCAGGTAGAGCGCATCTTCCGCCCGACGGAGGGGAGCCACCTCGCGCCCGCCGTCGATGCGATCTCGCTCACGGATGTTCTCGAGCACCGCCTCGTAATTCATCGGGCAGCCACGCTGCTCCAGTTCGCGCTGACGGCGCCGCGCCCGTTCTTCCGGGGACGCGTCGAGATAGATTTTCAGCTCGGCGTCGGGCAGCACCACGGTGCCGATGTCCCGGCCGACCATCACGACCTCGCCCCGTGCTCCGATGGCGCGCTGCTGCTCCGTGAGCACCCGGCGCACCCCCGGATAGGCGGAAACGGGGGAAACATTGGCGTCGACCTCAGGCCGGCGGATCTCCCAGGTCACGTCCGTCCCATCCACGTAGACGCTGCAGGCGCGTCCGTCGGCGATGTGCGGGCGGGTCACCTCGATATGGATGGCTTCTGCAAGCGCCGTGATGGCCGCTTCATCCTCGATCGGTATCCCACGTCGGAGGGCTTCCCAGGTGACAGCGCGGTACATGACCCCTGTGTCCAGGTACAGGTATCCTAGAGCCTTTGCGAGTCGTTCCCCGAGGGTGCTCTTCCCTGCGCTGGCCGGCCCGTCGATGGCGATCGTTCGCGGTCTTGGCATCGCTACTCCTGAAGCATAGAGTGGCTGGGGCGATTGTACACCAGAACGGATGGCCGCGCAAGCCGCGGGACTGACATCCGCTCATCACTCGCCCCAAAGCCCCTTACAGCGGTGCCCGACCGGCCGCGACAGGCCCAAAATCGCCTCCGCGACAGCCGCTCCCCGCCCTCTCAACCGCGTTTTGCGCCATTTGTGCCAGAATGAGTTCTGAAAGGATGTCGGGCGGGGAAACGCATTCCGGTGCAGGAGGCCGAAGCCCCTCCTACAAGCGTGTGCGGCGGAAAGGGGCGTATCCGGCTTTGGGGAAAGAGCATCCCGTGTGTGTCGGCTCGGCCGAAACGGGCGAGGGTGGCTCGGGCTCGTCCTTGTCCTCCGGTATGGCGGGGGAGGGAGCCTCGGAACGCACAGCCCGCTCGTAGAGACGGAGGAAATGGTCGCGCTGGGCTGCGTAGGCGCGGGCGATGGCCACGCCGCTGGGCCACTGGGCTCCGGTAGCATCTTCGAAGGGCGTCCTGTCCGTCATCTTCTGCCTCCTTCCTGGACTGCATCCTGCGTTGGAATTGTAGCATAAGGAGGCATCATTGTCAAGTATCTTGCGTTCAGTATTTACCTGTGGTTTCATAAAGCGAGAGCGAAAACGCCCCCGTCAGACGGTAGCGCACGAAAGCCAGGCCGGCCAGTTCCAGGAGGGCTAGCCAGAGACTCCAGGCGAGCAGGTTACCGGCTTCCTTCCAGGAGGCGACGTGCCCCGCACGCCGGAGGAAAAGCCCCACCAGAAGCATGTTCAGCATGCCGAGCGCAAGCAGGAGCCCTGCCAGGCTGAGCAGAGCAAGGGGGTAGAACGAGCCCCGTGGGTGCCACAGGGCAAAAAGGTCCAGCGCGGCCACTGTCGCCAGCACCGGGGGCAACCCGCGGCCGGCCCGCCGATCCGGCTGGGGAGCGGCTTCCCAGAGCCCCAGGTACAGGACAGGCCAGAAGATCCCGGCCAGTGCCACCCCCTCGAGGCTCCCGGTGACGACGCGGAGGGTGTTGTGCGGCGGGTAGAGGGGCCCGTGCCCGAGCCACAGCGACAGGTACGAGTTCAGCCCGTCGATCCCCACGACGAGCAGGAACGATCCCAGGACCGCAAGGACGGGCCAGGAAGGCAATCCCACCGGCCTTCCCCTGGCTCGCACGAACGTCAGCGTTGCGGATGCGAGAAACCCCAGGTAGAGCCCTGTGCAGCGTGCACACAGGGGAAGCGGCCTGCCATCGGCCTGCAAGCTGCGCTCGACGACGCGGTGGCAGACCCCTGCACCCCAGAACCCGAGATCCGTATGGAAGAGTTGTGGCAGCGCGAAGAAACCGACCACGAGACCCACAAGGGGAAAGACCCACCGTCCTTTGCCCTGCTTCATTCACCCTTCTCACGTGCGCACTTGATACACAAGGTCGTATGGGGGATGACTTCCAGGCGGGCGCGGTCGATCCGCGCCCCGCAGCTCTGGCAGATACCGTACGTACCGTCTGCGATGTGGCGCAATGCCTCCCGGATCGAATCGATCTTTTCCCGCATCCGCTGGTAGAGGGCGAGGTTCAGCTCCCAGGTATGGATCGCCGGGTCGCCCTCCCCAAGGCTGTAGTCGCCGCGTTCTTCGAGTCGCTTCTCGATCTCGCTGAGTTCCTCCAGCGTTTCCTGGAGTTCGTGCTCCAGGCGAGCACGCTCCTCCTGCATTTCATCCGCACTGAGCCGGTCCTTCTGGGATGGAACGGCCATCGCCTGCCTCCGTTTCACGACACAGACTCGGGCACCTTTGCCTCGTGCGGCTGCTCGGCTGCCACCGGCTCCTGGCGCTTCCGCCAGGCAGCCAGCTCGGCCGGCCGCACCCGACGCAGGCTCAGCCCCAACCTCCGCCGGGGGCCATCGATGCGCACGAGCCGGGCCAGGATCCGTCGACCTACCGCAAGCTCCTCTTCCGGCCAGTTCGCCTGTTGCAGGTCGCTCGCCGGGATCAGCCCGTGCAACCCGTCGTCCAGCAGCACGAAAGCCCCGGCCCCCGTGCGCCGGATGATGCGCCCTTCCACAAGCTGTCCCAGTTCGTAACGCTCCATCACCCCCGGCCACGGATCGGGAAAGGTCCGTTTCAGGCTGAGCGACACCCGGCCCCGATTCCGGTTCACCCGGAGCACGTAGACGTCGACCTCCTGCCCTTCCTGGACGATCTCACAGGGATGCTCCACCGGGAACCAGGCCAGTTCCGAACGGTGGATCAGCCCGACCACCCCATTCAGGTCGACGAAAGCCCCGTACTCCGTCAATGCCCGCACCCGTCCGCGGCAGATCTGGCCCCGCTGAAGGCGCGCGAGTGCCTGTGCCTGTTCCCATACCCGACGGGCGATCCGCCCCTGCTCTTCGGAGAAGATGAGCCGCCGGCGCCGCCGGTCCACCTCGACCACCTTCAGGGGCAACGTGGTGCCCACCATTTCGGCCAGGCGCGAAACTTTTTCCTCCGCAGAAAGGTTGCGTCGCAGTCCGGTGATCTGGCTGGCCGGCACAAAGCCTCGGATGTGGCCGAAATAGACGACCAAGCCGCCCTTGTTGTAGCCGCTCACCTCCCCTTCCCAGAACTGCCCCTGCTGCATCAGTTCTTCAGCGCGGAGCCAGTCCCGCTCTTTTTCGCCCAGGTAAAGCGAGAGCTCCACGCCTCCCGTGGTGTCGTCCACATCCGTGACGTAGACGAGCACCTGCTGCCCGACCTGCAGGGCGGCGCGGTCTTCGTCCGGAAGGCGGGAGAGGTCCTCCTCCGGCACCTGTCCGTAGAGGCCCGGAGCCAGTTCCACCCGCAGCCCTTCAGGCGTGATGTCCCGGATGACCCCAGGCCGGATATCCCCGAGATGCGGGTACGCCAGGTCATCCGGTGCGCGAAAGAGGTCCGCCATGGAAGGCGAAGCCTGTTCCATGCCCCCGGGAAGATTTTCCACGTTGGTCCTCCAGTTCGATCCCAAGAGCAACCTGATACTTGGCCCGCAACGGTGGAAAGCCCGACACGCGCGGATGCCCGCTGAGTAAGAAGACCTGTTCTGCCGGCCAGATGCTTATCATTGAGCGATCGGAGGCATTTTTTATTATACCGTATCGGGATACGTTCGTCAAACCTGCGGATTTTGACAGGGCAGGGGACGTGTGATATCCTGGCCGCAACGGCGGAGGCGAACGATGGAACAGGTGCTCGAGCGCTACCGGGACCGGTTGGAGGCGGTGGAGGCCGAGATGCGGGCCTGTTTCCCGGAGGTCGCCGGCCGCCTGGCGCCGTTCTACGGGATGATGGCCTACCACCTGGGCTGGAAAGATGCCGCCTTCCGCCCTGTCGCTGGGCGCACCGGGAAACGGTTGCGGCCGCTCCTCTGCCTCCTCGCTACGGAAGCCGTCGGGGGAACCTGGCAGCGCGCCCTGCCGGCCGCCGCCGCGGTCGAGCTCCTCCACAACTTTACCCTCATCCACGACGATATCGAGGACCGTAGTCCGCTGCGACGTGGCAGGCCCACCGTCTGGTCCGTCTGGGGCATCCCGCAGGCGATCAACGCCGGGGACGGGCTTTTTGTCCTGGCCCGTATGGCCCTTTTCCGCCTTCGGGAGCAAGGGTTTTCTCCGGAGACCGTCCTTCAGGCGATCGCCCTCCTCGACGGGGCGATCCTGCGCATCTGCGAGGGGCAGTATCTGGACCTTTCCTTCGAGGGCGATACCGAAGTGAGCGAAGCGGCCTACGCGGAGATGATCGCTGCCAAGACCGCTGCTCTCATAGAGGTAGCGATGCACCTGGGGGCGCTGGTCGGTGGAGGGGCGGATCGCGAGATCTCTGCCCTGCGTCGTTACGCTACCGCGCTCGGCCTGGCCTTCCAGGTGCAGGACGACCTCCTGGGGGTATGGGGAAAGGAAGAAGAGACGGGCAAGCCGGCCGCTGCTGACCTCTACAACCGCAAACTGGGCCTGCCGGTCATCCACGCCCTGGCCCACGCCCCGGCCCCCGAGCGCGCAGAACTCGCGCAGGCATACCGGGGAGAGGCGCCTCTCGACGCCCGTACGGTGCAGCGCCTGCTGGAGATCCTCGAAGGGGCCGGCTCCCGCCGTTATACGGAGGACGTCGCCGCAGCCTACTATGCCCGGGCGCTGGCCGCGCTCGCGGATCTGCCGGATTCCCCGGCACGACGGGCGCTGGAGGAAATCGCCTCTCTGCTGCTCGGAAGGAGCGCCTGACCTCGCGCTTTCCCCGGCGAAAGATCGGGCAGAGGGCGAATCCGCAGCGATGGGCCACGCACCACCGGAAACAGGGCTCCCCGACTCCCCGAGGGCGGGTCGGGAGCAAGGCCTGCAGCGGGAGGCTCCAGATACGGCATGCGGGAAGCCGTTGATGGGGCTCAGCGCGCTTTGCCTCTCTTCGGCGCCACGACCTTCCCCCGCTTGATCACCATCGCCACCGGGTTGGTGCCGAAACGGTAGGCGATGTGACGGTAGTCGG
>JBMFPK010000085.1:0-9078 GCA_049969155.1 Chloroflexia bacterium
CCCTCTGGGACTGGTGCGCTTGTGGCGCACCGCGACGCAGGACACGGTCTGGGCGCTCGGGGCGGCCGATGTCGAGCCCGATGGGTTGCTCGAGGTGTGGGCCGCATCGTACGATCACGCCTTCTACCTGCTTTCCGCCGACGGCACGGTGCGCTGGGCGTTCCGGACAAAGGCCCCACTGTACGCCGCGCTTTCCGCGGATACAGATCGGGACGGACGCCCGGAGTTCTACCTGGGCGGTGACGACAACCAGGTCTATGTACTGGATGCGGACGGCAACCTCGTGGGGACCACTGCAACGACAGGCCGCGTGACCCATCTCGCCGTCGCGGACGTGGATGGGGACCGTGCCGAGGAGGTCGTCGCCGCTGGCTGGGATGGGATCCTCGCCGTGCTGGACCACGGCGCGACCGTGGAGGCAGCGCTGGCCCCCGGAGGGACACCGAGCGTCCTCGCTGCGCTGGACCTGGACGCAGACGGGGCCGCAGAACTTCTCTACGGGACCGAGGACGGTAGATTGCTCGCCCTGCGCGGTGATGGCACCCTGCTGTGGGGACATAGCCTCGAGGGCCCCCTGCGCGCCGTCGTCTGGGCTGCCCAGGAGGATGGCCGGAGGACGCTCTGGACGATCTGCCGGGAAGGCTTGGTGGCGGCCTTCGGGGTGGATGGTGCTCCCCGTTGGGCCCAGCGCTACGCGGGGCCGCTGGTTTCGCTGGCCTACTGGCCGTCCCCGGACGGGGACCTGCTGCTCGTCGGCCACGGTGGCGGCGTGCTGGCCCTGGATCCGGACCGCGGCACGCTGCGCTGGGAGCTTTCGACCGATTCGGCCGTGTGGGCGTTTTCCATCCTGGACCAGCCCGACGGATCGGTGGCGGTGGCGGCGACCGACGGGGGCGATCTGCTGCTGGTGAACCGGTGGGGGCAAGTGCGCGGGAGCCTCACCCTGCCCTCGCGTGTGCACGAGGTACGGGCCTGCGACCTGGAAGGAGATGGTTCGCTGGAACTCCTCGCCCGGTCGGGCGACTATGTCTACGCCTTCCGGACGGCTGCTCAAGGGGATGCGGATGAGCCGCCTCCGAGTGTGCCGACGCTTGCGCGCTGGCCCAATCCCTCTCCCTTGCCGCCCCTCCCGGAGGGACGCATTTCCCTGCTCGCGGTGGGCGACCTGATGCTTTCGCGCAGCATCGAGGAGCGCATGCGCGCATACGGGGCGGACTATCCCTTCCGAGCGCTTGCCCCCCTCTTGCAGCAGGCGGACATCGCCGTGGGCAACCTCGAGTGCGCGCTTTCCGCGAAAGGGGATCCCCAGGAGAAAGGTTACACGTTCCGGGCGCATCCGGACCTCGCGGCCGGCCTCTCCGCCGCCGGATTCGATCTCGTGACGCTGGCCAACAACCATGCGCTCGACTACGGTCTCGAGGGGTTGAACGAGACGATCGCGGCGCTGCAGCGCCAGGGGATCCGCACGGTCGGCGGGGGCGTCCAAGCAGCCTCACCTCTGGTGCTCACGGTGCGGGGCATCCGGGTCGCCTTCTTGGCGAGGAACGCCGTCGGTGCGCCACAGCCGGGGATCGCCTGGGCCGGGGACGAGGAACAGCTCTCCTCTGCGGTCCGTTTGGCCAAACAGCAGGCGGACGTGGTGGTGCTCCTGCTGCACGCCGGCGAGGAGTACGCGTCGGAGCCGACCGAAGAGCAGGTGCGCCTCGCGCGGGCAGCCGTGCTCGCGGGAGCGGATCTGGTCATCGGACATCATGCCCACGTCACCCAGGCAACCGAGCGTTTCGCGGATGGGTTCATCGCCTACGGGCTGGGTGACACCGTGTTCGACATCGACATCGTGGATGCGGCGCGAGACGGTGCGGCACTCTGGGTTGTGCTGGCCAAGGACGGCGTCGCCCAGGTCGTGTGGATCCCTACCCGCATCGTCTACGATGTGCAGCCACGGCCGGTGTCCGGGCAGGGAGGAGAACCGGTCTGGCGTTCGCTCTTTGCCGAGGCGTCCGAACCTCTGCCGCCGGCGCCCGAACCCAGGCGCCGTTACGAGTTTCGGGTTGCCGTGGGGGCGGAAGCACGCACGGTCAATGTGGAAGAGCGGATAGCGTTCGTGAACTGGACCGGCTGTGTCCTGGAGGAGATCCCCCTGCAGGTATTTGCGGACGTGTATCCGGGGGCCTTTTCCCTGGATTCCGTCCAGGCCGAGCAGGGGCGCCTTCGCTTTGTCCCCTCGTATACGCTGAGCGATGGCTGGCTGCACCTGTTCCTGCCCTACCCCGTGAACCCGGGCGGCGTTCTCACACTCACGCTGGTCTACCGGCTCAGTCCTCCGCTTCTGGACCCGCTGGCGTGGCCGCCGGAAGGGAACCTGGGACGCACCCTCGATGGGCGGATCCTTCAGCTGGGCCACTGGTATCCGCAGCTGGTTCCGTTCGTCCCGGGTGAGGGGTGGATGGAGTGGGAGTACCACCCAGTTGGGGATCCCTTTGTGGCCGATCTCGCCGACTACCGAGTGCGCGTCACTGCGCCGGCAGGCTACCGGGTCTTGGGCGGCGGAAAGCGGATCCACGATTCGGGAGCGTGGCGGTTCGAGCTCGACGCCGTGCGCGACATGGCATTGCTCGTCGCGCAGGGGTACGTCGAGGTCTCGGACCGGGTGGGGGGAATCGAGGTGGTTTCTGCCTGCCGTGAGGAGCATGCTTCCGCGTGCCGGAGCGCGCTTGAAGAGGCGAAGAGAGGCATCGCGCTGTTCCGTGAGCGGTACGGGCCCTACCCCTATGCGACCTTCACCCTCGTCGAAGGGGAGATGAACGGTGGTATGGAGTATGGCGCGATGGTGCTCGTGGGTTCTCCCTTCTATGAGGCCTATGACAGGAGCGCCCAGTCCATCCTGCCCTCGCTGGTGGTGCACGAGCTGGCGCACCAGTGGTGGTACGGTGTTGTGGGGAACGACCAGGTGCATGAGCCGTGGCTGGATGAGGCGCTGGCACGCTACAGCGAGCTTGTCTACTATGAGGCGGTCTACCCGGAGGCGGTGCCCTGGTGGTGGCAGAACCGGGTGGATCAGTGGGGACCGGCGGGGCCGGTGGATGCCTCGATCTACGATTACACCGAGACGCGGACTTATGTGCACAACCTGTACGGGCGGGCTGCGCACTGGATGCAGGATCTGCGGGATCGCCTGGGGGATGCCGCCTTTTTCGGCTTTCTCCAGTCCTACTACCGCCGCTACGCCTGGCAGCGGATAACGGCGAACGACTTTTTCTCCCTCCTGTACGAAGAGAGCGAACAGCCGCTGGACGACCTCGTGCGCGCCTACTTTGTCCGATGAACGCTCCCCGGTCCCCGATCAACCCTCGAACATCGGCAGTTCCCGCTCATCGTAATACCAGGCGCCGCGGGTCTTCAGGTATTCGTGTGCCCGCTGGATGAACTCGAAGTGCCGCTGTTCCTGCGCCGCCAGAAACTCATACAGGGCGCGGGCTTCGGGCACAGAGCTCGCCACCGCGTTTTGCCGATAGGTCGTGTAGCCTTTCCGCTCAAAGTCGAGCGCGATCTCCAGCGCCTGGAGGTCGTCGGCTTCTTCGGGGAGGAGGGCCGCCAGCGTCTCATCGTCTGTGGGGAAGATGGTTTCGACCTCCTTGCCCGGCTCGAGCGCGCGAGCCTCCTCCAGCTGGAGCCATCGGTTCTCCTGGACGAGGCTGCCGTACTGTGCCTTGAGCAGCTTCAGGTGCTGCTCCTCCTCGCGCATCAGGCTCTGGAACGCGTGCCGCCCCATTTCATCCGCGGTGCGGGCAGCCGCCTTGGCGTAGAACGCCTTTCCCTGAAGTTCCGTTTGGATCCCCTGATGCAAAGCCTGTAGGGCCTGATCGATCTCCCCGTGCATTGGAATTCCTCCTCCGGTGCGATTCTCGCAGACAGTCTACCCTTCCTATGCGGCCACGGGCTGTGATGGTCGCTACAACCAGGCCGACTGTAGGGGTGTCGTGTGGTATAATGCATGTATCACAGCGTGGGAGGAACTTCTTGGCCGATCCGCTTCTCTCTCTGCCGCTGTATCGGGCTCCGTACGCGGTGGTGGATGTCGAGACCACGGGACTGCATGCGGCCCTCGGGGATGCGATCTGCGAGATCGCGATCCTGCGGGCGCAGGAAGGTCGCGTACACCGCTGGTTCCACACGCTCGTGGACCCTGGCCGGCCTGTGAGTCCGGAGGCATATGCGGTGAACCGGATCACGGAGGAGATGCTGCGGGGCGCCCCGACTTTTGAGCAAGTGGCGGATCGGGTGCTTGCCGAGCTCGAGGGCGCCGTGCTGGTGGCCCACAACGCGCCTTTCGACCTTTTGTTCCTGGTGGCGGCGTTCCAGGAAGCCTCCCGGGCAGTGCCGAGCAACCCCGTGCTGGATACCCTGGCGATCGCACGGAACTGCTACGGGTTCTCGCGCAACAGCCTGCACGCGATCGCCAGCGACCTCCAGATCGCGCAACCGGGACGGCACCGCGCCCTTGCCGATACCTGGACCACCTGGCGGCTTCTGGAGTTCTTCTGCCGGGACCTTCCGGTCCGGCGTGGGATCGGCACGGTGGGGGAGCTCGTCCGCCTCCAAGGAGGGCCCATCCGGTGGCCCGAGGGCCCGGATCCGGACGAGCTCCCGGAGGTTCTCGTCGAAGCGCTGGAAGGGCGACGGTTGCTTTTCCTGCGCTACTGTTCCTCCGCAGGAACTGTCACGGAACGGGCCGTGGAGCCGCTGCGCGTCGGGGTCTACCAGGGCACTTTCTACCTGATCGCACGGTGCCTCTGGCGGGGCGAGCAGCGCACATTCCGGCTGGACCGGGTGCTCGAAATGCGGCTGCACGACGGGATCGGGGAGCTATGACGGCTTCCGTGAGGTCTGTGGCTCGCTTGTTTCTGGTCGTCTCGCTTCTGCTCTCAGGTTGCGGAACGAACGGGGAAACGGGCACCTATGGCGCCGAGCGGAAGACCTCGAAGGCCTATCCCGACCAGGTCTACTACCTCTACCTTCCGGAAGGGTTTTCCCCGACGCGTCGCTGGCCCGTGTGGGTAAGCGTTCACCCCTCGGACGGTGACGGCCGCAGCATGCTGCTGACCTGGCTCCGCTACGCCGACGCAGAAGGGTTTGTGCTGATCTCGCCGACCTTCGGCCCGGGATATAACCGGTTGGAGGGGAAAGAAGACGAACGGCTGCTTGCGATCCTCGACGAGGTCCGGGCCGAGATCCCTGTCGAGGAGCGCGTCTTCTTGGTGGGCTTTTCCGGTGGGGCGCAGTTCGTGCACCGGTTCGCGTTTCGCCATCCGGATCGCGTGCTCGGCG
Organism: Chloroflexia bacterium; assembly: GCA_049969155.1. Taxonomy (GTDB): domain Bacteria; phylum Chloroflexota; class Chloroflexia; order DTKN01; family DTKN01; genus DAOTVY01. Next base: position 5,329 of record JBMFPK010000085.1, read on the forward strand.
TCTCCGCCATGTCGGCTGGCCAGTACGATCCGCCCCCGACGGGGGGGCAGCCGGTGCCCTTTCTGGTGACGGTGGGAAGCGAGGACTGTGTGGACCCGGACCGCGTGGCGATCGCGCAGGAATTCGTCCGGCGCCTGCAGGAAGCCGGCTATCCGGTCAAGTTCGAGATCATCCCTGACGTCGCCCACGCGGTAAGCGATCGCGCGATTACCCTCACCGTTGCCTTTTTCGCACAGTTGCACGCTGCCTACTCTTCTTCGGAGAATATCTCCGCCGTGAATGAATAGAGCTCCGTCGAGGGGTCCTTCCAGGCGTCCGGCGGAAGGCCTGCCTTGTAGCACACCCCCTCGAGGAACTGCTCCCGGTCCCATCCCTGCTCCGGCGCGACCTGGGGGAGCAGCAAGCCCTGGTAATATCCCCGGCGGATCAGGAGTCCGTGCTTCCCGACGACGATGTCGCTCACGTCGTGCACCTTTTCCAGCGGCGATAGGAGCGAGATCTCGATGGTGATCTCGGCCATTTCGGACGGCCGCACCGTGGGAAAGCGGGGGTCCTGGGTGGCCGCGGCCACCGCCGCCTGCTGGATCGTCTGGTACAACGGCTGGTTCGAATAGATGTACCCGATGCACCCGCGGAGGTTCCCGTGCTTCTTCAGGGTCACGAACGCGCCTCCCTGGCGCAAGAAGTGCGGGTTGTCTGTCCGGTATGGCGGAATGCGGTGGTCCTTCAGATAGCTCTCGATCGTCTGGCGTGCCAGGCGGAGCAGTTCCTCCCGCTCTTCCGGCGTCAGGGCGCCCTCCCCGGCCGGGGCCGTGGTCCCGGCGGCTTCGTTGCGACAGGCCGCAAGTGCAACCAGGAGAGCCGTCAGCACGACGGCTTGGCACCACCTTCTTGCCCTGCGCAGGAACATCGTTTCCTCCTTTTCGTCTCCGGCTTCCGAGGCCTGGTGCCAGCCGGACCTACTGCTTCCAGATCTTGACCGCCCCGTACCCGACGACGCGCTCGCGGTCTCCCCCGGGCACGTCACCCGAATTCGTGTAGTCCAGGAGGGCAGCCCGATCGGCGCCCAGGCGCCGAGCCACCTCGAGTACGACGATCACCGCCCCTTCGCTGCAGCAAGGGGTGTAGAGGTTCGGGATGCCGAGGGCCATCTGGCGCGCGAGCGTCTCCTGGAGACGCTGCACATCCAGGGAGACGATCGCCTCGAGCACGGCGCGGTCCACGCGCACGGCATCAGCGTACGAGGGGTAGTGCGAGAGGTCCGAGCTGGCGACCAGGAGCACATCGTGCCCCTTGAGGACCTGCACGAGCGCATTCTCCAACCGTTCCAAGTTCTGCGGGGTGGGCCGGCCGATCAGGATAGGGACGATTGGCGTGCCCGGCAACACCCGCTGCAGGAACGGGATCTGGACCTCCAGTGCGTGCTCTTGGGCATGAAACGACGGGTTGTCCGAAAAAGCGGGCTCCGTCTGGAGGATCGCTCGGGCCAGTTCTGTGTCCACGGGCATCTCTCCGAGGGGCGTGCGAAAGGCCCCCTCGGCATACACATCGACCCCTGCAAAATCGCCGAGGAAATGGTTCTGCCCGACAAGCACGACCGCCTCGTAGTGCTGGCCGCGGAGCTGCGCATAGGCGGCGGCCGCCGTCCTTCCCGAGTACGGGTATCCCGCGTGCGGCACAATCAGCGCGAGCGGCCGCCCGGGCGTCGGAGACCACTGCGACAGGAAACCGTCCACCATGGCCGCAAGCTCCCGCGGGTCGGCTGGATAGAACATCCCAGCGACAGCAGGGACCCGCACGCGAGCGGAGCGCGTGGGAGTGACCGCTGGTGTCCCCCCAGCCCCGCACGCCCCCAGGGCGATCACCCCGGCGACAAGCCACGCGAGGATCTTTGCCCGTTCCATATCGCCTCCTGTGCGCACAACCCGGCCGCGCTGGGCTCACGGGGTTGCTCTAGCACCAGACTCCCGGGATCGGGTACCCGCAGAAGGCACACCGTCCATCCTGCAGGGCCATCTCCAGCACGCTGAATCCGCTGCGTCGGATCACCACACGGCCGCATCCAGGGCAGTAGGTGTGGTTCCCCGGATGGCCGGGCACGTTCCCGACATAGACATAATGCAACCCCTCTTCCAGGGCGATCGCGCGTGCCCGTTCGAGCGTCTCCACTGGCGTCGGAGGCACATCGAGCAGGCGGTACTGCGGGTAAAAGCGCGTGAAATGGAGCGGCACATCCGGCCCGACCTCGTCCCGTACCCACCGGGCCAGCGTCCGCATGTCCTCCAGGGCATCGTTTCGCCCCGGAACGACGAGGTTGACGATCTCCAGGTGTACCCCGCTCCGTGCGATTTGGCGGATCGCTTGGAGCACAGGCGCCAGCGTGGCGGAACACACCTCCCGGTAGAAGGCTTCGTTGATCCCTTTCAGGTCGATCTTGATCGCGTCGACGAGGGTGCACAGCTCCGCAAGTGGCTCCGGGTTGATGTACCCGGCACTGATCACGACGCTGCGGAGCCCCCGAGCGCGGGCAAGCCGCGCGGTATCCACCATGTACTCGAAAAAGACGGTGGGTTCTGCATAGGTGAAGGCAATCGAAGGGCTTCGGGCTTGCTGGGCTCCTGCGACCACGTCTTCGGGCAGGAGCTGGACAAAGTCCGTGCGCTCGGGGGGCACCTGGGAGATCTGCCAGTTCTGGCAGTAGAGGCAGTGCAAGTTGCAGCCGGCCGTGGAAAGCGAAAAGGCAGTCGTACCGGGGAGAAAGTGGTAGAACGGCTTCTTCTCGATGGGATCTACCCCGAGGGCGCACGGGTTCCCGTACGCCATCGTGTAGAGCGTTCCGCCGCGGTTTTCCCGCACCCGGCAGTCCCCCCTCCGGCCGTCGGAGATCAGGCAGCCCTTGGGGCACAGTCGGCACTTGACAAAAGTCCGCGAATGCTCCGTGTGGCAGTAGCTGTTCTGGGCGGGAGCAGGCGCTCCATGGCAGTCGCCGCAGCGGGCACTCCCGCTCACAGGCACGAAATACCGGGCCGGCCGGGCATAGAAGGGCAGGCGCTCCGTCCTGGAGGGTGTCCCGGCGAGCCGCCAGTTCCTCCAGATGGTCGCCGCTCCCAGCGCCCCCAGCCCCAGGAGCACTCCGCCCTTCAGGAACTCCCGTCGCGTGAGGCGCTTCATCGGTCCATTCCTCCCGCCGGAACAGCCCTGCTTCCTTCAGAAGACATACTCGACCCCGGGCACCACCTGCCGGGCCAGGGGTTGTGCAAGGAACAGCGCAAGCAGCAACGCGAGCAATCCCAGGCCCAGCAGACCGCTATGCGCCCTGCCCTGCCACCCCCTGAGACGACGCGTGTGGAAGCAGAGCGTGTACAACCCCCACGTGACCAGGGTCAGGACCTCTTTGCTGTTCCAGCTCCACACGACTCCCCAGGACTCCCAGCTCCAGATCGCACCAGCCAGCATGCCGCAGGTGAGCCAGGGGTATCCCCATACAAGGGCTCCGTAGGCGACCCGGTCCAGCTGCGCCGGAATCCCCGGAGTTTCGGCCGAACGCCCCGCGACAAGGCGGAGCAGCCCGGCGCTGCCGGCCAGCAGCAAGCCCCCGTACCCGACGCACGTGGTCACCACGTGCACCGGGAACCAAGTCCCCCCGAGGAGCGGCGGCAGCGGTTGAGGGGACCGAGCGCCGGACGGCGTGAGAAGGAGGGTCAGCACCAGCATGGGGGTAGCCACCAGCCCCGCGCAGGTGCTCGCAAC
>JBMFPK010000086.1:0-8963 GCA_049969155.1 Chloroflexia bacterium
GATGCAGCAAGTGCGGATAGAGGATCGGCTCGTCCGAGACAATCAGCTCCGCGCTGCACGCCCCTCCGCGCGATTCCGGCCCGTAGCTCTGGGTGAGCGTGGCGTTCCGCCGGTCGAAAAGGGTGGCTGCCTTGCCCGCGATGTATCCGGCCAGGATGATCCCCTGGCCGCCAAAACCGCTGAAACGGATCTCTACCTGTGCCATACCGATTCTCCCCATGGGGGGGTCGGCCCACTAGGCGCCTTCCTGCGCGGACGGACGGAGCTTTTCCAACACCGCCTCCCGCTTTTGGCCGTAGTTCGTCTCGCGCCAGAGCCAGTCCCGGAACTCCAGATAACTCGGCCGATCCAGATTGACAAAGTTGCCGACCAGGATCGGCCCCCCGAAGTACAAGTCCGCGTCCCGTGGGTCCGCCCCGTGACGAACGACGCTCTTTTCCCGGTAATACCGCATCATATCGAGTCCGCTTCCCAGACGGTTGCTCCGGCCGTAAAGCGTCGGACAAGGGGAAATCACCTCGATGAAGGTAAATCCACGCTTCTGCAGCGCCTCGATCAACGCGCGCTCGAGCTGTCGCACGTGAAGCGTCGTCCATCGCGCCACATAGACGGCCCCGCTGGCGGCCGCCAGGTAGGGCAGGTTGAACGGAGGCTCGTAGTTGCCGTAGGGGGTCGTGGAGGTGCGCGCTACGATCGGGGTGGTGGGCGCTACTTGCCCGCCCGTCATCCCGTAGTTCAGATTGTTCACACAGATCACCGTGATGTCGAGGTTACGGCGGGCTGCGTGGATGAAGTGGTTGCCCCCGATCGCGATCAGGTCCCCATCCCCGGAGAATACCACCACCTTCAGTTCCGGATTGGCCAACTTCAACCCCGTAGCAAAGGGAATCGCCCGACCGTGGGTCGTATGGAACGAATCGAGCCGCACATATCCGGCGACGCGCCCTGCACAGCCGATCCCTGACACGACGCAGACCTTGTCCAGGTCGATATCGATCTGCGTCAGAGCGCTCAGGAAGCAAGTCAGGGCTGTTCCCAGCCCGCACCCGGGGCACCAGATGTGCGGAATGCGATCCTCGCGCAGCAGCGCATCGAACGGGTGGCGTTCACCCGTTTCCAACTTCCGGGCCACTTCCTCCGGTTCCACCCAGTGGCAGGCCTCGCTCAAAAGCCGCTGCTCGATACGGTCCAGACGGTCCACCTCAGGCATGGTTTCCTCCTCGCGCTCCCTCTTGGATCGCGTCCAGGATGGCATCCGGGTGAATGATGTCCCCTCCCAAATGGGGCACCAGGATGGTCCTCGCGCGGCCGGCCGCGCATCGTTCCACCTCCAGCACGATCTGGCCCGCGTTGATCTCGGGCACCACGAAAGCCCGTACCCGCTGGGCCAGCTTGCGCACCCGCTTCTCCGGGAACGGCCATACCGTCACCAGCTTGAGCAAGCCCACCTTGAGCCCCTCTGCGCGCGCCTGTCGGATCGGGAGCAATGCCACGCGCGCCGAGATCCCATAGGAGACGACGACCACATCCGCGTCCTCCGTGCCGTCCTCCTCCACGATCACGATGTCGTCCACATTGCGACGGATCTTGTCGATCAGCCTTTGGACGTACTGCACCTGGGCTGCGGCCACGGTCATCGGGTACCCGCGGTCGTCGTGGGTGAGGCCGGTGACGTGAAACCGGTACCCTTCGCCGGCAACCGCCATCGGAGGCACCAGGTCCTCGTCGCAGGCATAGGGACGGTAGCGCTCCGGTGGCTCGGACGGCCGGCGCCGGGAAACCAGGCGGATGGCTTCCGGCGGCGGGATGACCACGCGCTCCGTCATATGCCCCACGGCTTCATCGGTCATCACCAGCACCGGCGTCCGGTATTTCTCGGAGAGATTGAAAGCGGTGATGGTGACATCGAACAGCTCCTGGGGCGAGGCGGCGGAAAGGGCGACAATTTCGTACACACCGTGGCTGCCCCAGCGCGCCTGCATCATATCGCCCTGCCCGACCAGGGTGGGGAGGCCGGTCGAAGGGCCCGCACGCTGGACATTCACCACCACGCACGGGGTCTCCAGCATGATCCCGAGTCCCAGGTTCTCCATCATCAGGCTGAAACCCGGGCCGGAAGTGGCGGTCATCGACTTTACACCTGCCCAGGAGGCGCCCAGGATAGCGGCCATGGAGGCAATCTCGTCCTCCATCTGGATGAAGACACCGCCGACCTTGGGCAGGCGCTCCGCCATCCGTTCGGCGATCTCGGTCGCCGGAGTGATCGGGTAGCCGGCGAAGAACCGGCACCCAGCCGCAATCGCTGCCTCTGCGCAGGCCACATCGCCGCTGATGAAATGCTCGCCGACGAGCGTCCCCTCTTCGGGCATAGGCACCTCCTGCCGCATCCATAGAGATTCCCAGGCCAGGCCGAACCGTCTATTCCTCCACACTGCTGGGCAGAGCCCAGAGCGCGACGCACCGATCCCACCCCCCGGCGGCGACGAATCTGCCATCGGGCGAGACGGCCACCGCCCACACGGGCTCCCCATGATGCGCCATCGCGACCGGGCGCCCACTGGGCAGTTCCCACAGACGGAGGTCGCCGTCCAGGGATCCCGTCGCAAGCCACCGACGGTCCAAGTCCACCGCGAGGAGGCTCGCCCTGTGGTCGGACAGCACCCCGATCGTTTCCCCCCTTGCCATATCCCAGAGGCGCACCGTGCCGTCCCACGATGCCGAGGCGAGAAGACCCCCATCGGGCGAAAAGGCCAACGCCTGGACCGTATCCGTGTGGCCCAACAGGAGACCCGCCAGCCGGCCGGTGTCGGTCTCCCACAGACGCACAGCGCGGTCCCGTCCCGCGGAGGCGATCCGCCGGCCGTCCGGGGCAAAGGCCACCGCGGACACTTCCCCTTCGTGCTCCGTCAACACCTGCAGCAACCGGCCGTCGCGGGTCGCCGAGAGGCGCACAGTGCCGTCCTCGGAAGCGGTAGCAAGGAGCGCGCGATCGGGAGAGAAGGCGACCGTCAGCACGCCCCCCGCGTGGCCCTCCAGAGAACGCATCCGCCACTCGTCGCCCACTTTCCACCACAGCTCCGCCCGAGGTCCCGTGCCCACGGCCAGCAGGGAGCCGTCCTCCGAGAGGGCCATCGCGCGCACCGGCGAGGTCAGAGCCAGATGGTCCGGCGGCGCAAGATCCCCTCCTTTGACCCAATAGACCCCGCCGGCGACCCCGATGGCCAGGACCTCCCCACCCGGGTACCAGGCCAGTCCGGTCACCCAGTCGCCCTGCCAGCGGGCAATTTCTGCAAGCGTGGGCTCCGCCGGGGTCGGGGAAGCTGTGGGCACGGTCCCGCGGAAAGGAGCGGGGGAAGGAAGAAGCGTGGCCGCTGGGGAGCTTGCGGGAGGAAGCGCGGAAGGGAACATGGCGCCCGTCGCTTCGGGGGATGTGGGGGATGCGGTCCCGCGAGGCGAAGGGACACTCGGTACAGCGCTCGTGGACCGGGTAGGCGCGACAGACCGGGTGCACCCGCAGACCCACACAAGCAACGCCAGGAAGGTCCAACTCCTGCGCATATGCGGTCTCCCGACGGCTGCGAGGCCGGTCAGATGTAGAGGCGCTCCGGATCGACCTCCTCCCGAAGGATGCGGAGCTCCTCGGGGCTCGGCGGTTCGTTTTCCTCCAAGGGGTCGACCACCAGGAGCTCGAAGCCGGTGTTTTGCAGTACCTGTTCGGCGGTGACCCCCGGCTGGAGCTGGAGGAGCATCATACGCTTCGTTTCCGGATGAAAGCCCATGACGGCAAGGGTTGTGACCACGCGGTATGGGCCGGTTCCCGGAGGGAGGCCGGCCGCCTCCCGTGCGCCGGGACCGGTCAGGTAGCCGGGCGTGGTGATAAAGTCGACCTTTTCCACAAAGCGCCGTTTCTCATGCTGCATCAGGATGATCGTACGCCAGCAATGGGAGCCGACGTCGTTGCCTCCCCCGCTGCCCGGCAGGCGCACCTGGGGCCGGTCGTGTGTCCCACCGATCACCGTAGAGTTCAGGTTGCCATAGGGGTCGATCTGGGCACCGCCAAGGAAGCCGTACTCGATGAACCCGCGCTGCGCTGTCTCGATGATGTCGCAGATGCCGGAGGCGGCGAACGCGCGGTAGAAGGTGCGGGATTCGCCGACGGCGCGAGGCAGCCTCTTGAGGATAGCCCCTGTCCCACCGAATTCAAAGACCGGGATCAGGTTGGGCGCGTGCATCTTCTGGGCGAGCGACGCGGCAAGCATCGGCACGCCCGTGCCGATGAAGGCGGTCGCACCATCCTCCATGAGCCGCGCTGCGGTGCAGATCAAGAGCTCAACAGAGGTATAGGGCCTCCGTTCCATCCCTCACCTCCCGAGGACGGCCTGCCGCAGCGTGGAGAGTCGCTCGTAGCCGATCCGTTCCAGATACTCCTCGTGGTTGCGCACGCCGTAGACATAGGTGTTCAGGTACTGTTGCATACCCTCCTCCGTCCGGCAGGCCTCGAGGAATTCCCGCATGTGGACGTCGTCGCGCTCGTAAAGATAGGCCATCTCGCCCGGGTGGGAGCCAAAGGGGGCGTGGACCACCGCATCGACGAGATAGTAAGGGATGATCGTGCGCTCGGGATACCGCCGGATCTCCTCCGGGTCAACGATCTCCTCCGCGCTGATGATCAGCCGTTTGCAGGCCCGCGCCATCTCGAAGGCAAAGCCGCTGATTCCGTCGATCTGGGCGTTCCCGTACGGATCGGCACGGTGCACGTGGATGAAACCGACGTCGAGCACGAGCGCAGGCACGAGGCACACCTTCTCCCCGGTAAAGGGACACTCCACGACCTTGGCCGCGCTGTAACGGAAGGTATCGGTCCCCAGCATCGACTTGATCGGGAGGAAAGGAACCCCCATCGCAGCCGCTTTCATACGCCAGGCGATGGCGCCGTTGCTCCACTCGACGAGCTTCAGCCGGCCGCTTTCGGCGGCCCGGCGCAGGACCGAGGAAACGCCGTGGATCTCCAGGCCGTGGTAGGTGATGTCCATCGCGGAGATCAGGCCGGCCGCAACCCACAGGTCGAGCTCGAGCACCCCTTGCCCTACGGCGCGGAGGTTCTTCTTCCCCTGGCGCACGAGCTCTCGGGCCAGGGACATCGGGCAGCGCACCGTGCCGTAGAGCTCCGTACCCACATAGTCGCCGTCCCGGACGAAACGCGCGATAGCCTCCTGCTCCGTCATGCGCTTGTCATAGCGCCCCTTGGGTTTCTGGGTACGGTTCCACTCGCGGAACTCCACCATGCTGTACGGCTGGAGCAGCTCACCGATCCCCGATTCGAGCACCCGCATCGCCCGTCCTCCTTTCTCACCCTCGCACCAGGATAGAAAAGGGCCAGGCCCTTTCCGATCTCGGAAAAGCGCCTGGCCGGGAACCGCAATCGGAAAGACGGTAGCGCCCCGGGCCCCACGCCGGAGGCCAATTGCCCGCATCCTGGTGCATCGCCTTGTCCCCCGAGCCCGCTTTCGCCCGTAGCCCTCGATCGGATTCTAGCATAGTTCCGGGCGAGGCGCAAACCCTGCCCCGCCCAGTTGACCTGCTCACAGGGCTGCGTTATCATGGGGAAAACGTTTTCGGGGCGGCACGATGAGAGAAAACGGTCTTGGGTTGTTCACCGATTTCTACGAGTTCACGATGGTCCAGGCCTACCTGGAGGAAGGGCTGACCGGGGAGGCTGTCTTCAGCCTCTATGCGCGCCAGTTGCCCGCACGGCGGAATTTCCTGGTCGCCTGTGGGCTGGACACCGTGCTGGAGTACCTGGAGACCCTTTCCTTCGACATGGACGACCTGGCGTATCTGCGCTCGCTAGGCAAGTTTTCCGAACCGTTTCTGGACTGGCTGAGGGAATTTCGATTCACCGGAAGCGTCTATGCGGTCCCCGAAGGGACGCCCGTGTTTGCCAACGAGCCGATCCTCGAGGTCGTGGCCCCCCTGCCCCAGGCACAGCTCGTCGAGACCTTTGTGATGAACCAGATCCACCTGCAGACCGTCCTGGCCTCCAAGGCGCAGCGTGTGGTGCGCGCGGCTGCAGGGCGACCGGTGATCGACTTCGGCCCACGGCGCATGCACGGCACGGATGCGGCTTTGAAGGCTGCGCGCGCGTTCTACATCGCGGGTGTAGCGGCAACCTCGAACGTGTTGGCGGGCAAACTCTACGGCGTGCCGGTGACTGGCACGATGGCGCACAGCTATGTCCAAGCGCACGAGGACGAAGCTCAGGCGTTCCGGGCCTTTGCGGAACGCTACCCTGGAACGGTACTCCTCGTGGATACCTATGACACCCTTTCCGGAGTACAGAAGGTTATCGAGCTCGCCCGGACCCTGGGCGAGCGCTTCCGCATCACGGCGGTGCGCCTGGACTCGGGGGACCTGGTCTCGCTGTCCAGGGAGACACGTCGTCTGCTGGATGAAGCCGGCCTCACCGGGGTGCAGATCTTTGCCAGCGGCGGCCTGGACGAGGACAAGATCGCACGGCTGCTCGCCGCTGGAGCCCCGATCGACGGCTTCGGCGTGGGAACCTATATGGGCGTGTCCCACGATGCTCCCGATCTGGACATCGCCTACAAGCTCTGCGAGTATGCCGGCAAAGGGCGGCTGAAGCTCAGCACTGGAAAGCCGGTGCTTCCGGGGCGGAAACAGGTTTTCCGGGTGATCGAGGGGGGGCAGGCCGTACGCGATATCATCGCCCGGGCGGACGAAGATCTCCCCGGGAAACCGCTGCTGCAGGAAGTGATGCACGGGGGACAGAGGCTGCCGGCCGGCCGCATCGATATCGACTCTGCCCGCAGCTACGCCAGAGAGCAGATCGCGTTGCTGCCGGAGCACGTCCGGGCCCTGGAGCCGGCCGAGCCGCCCTACCCGGTGGAGATCAGCCCCGGATTGCTCCAACTCCAGCTGGAGGTTACTCGAGCGGTCGCGACAATGTCTTCGGAGGTGCACGATGGCTAGGCCCGATGAAGTGCTTCAGCCGGGCGATGCTCTCATCGTTGTGGACGTGCAGATCGACTTTTGCCCGGGCGGCGCGCTGCCGATCGAGGGCGGAGATCAGGTGGTCCCGGTGCTCAACCGGTGGATCGTCGCCGCGACGCGGAAGGGCATCCCGGTCTACCTCTCGCGGGACTGGCATCCGGTGGGCCATCTGAGCTTCCAGGGGCACGGGGGGCCCTGGCCACCCCACTGCATCCAGGATAGCGAGGGAGCACGTTTCCACCCCGACCTGATGGTTCCCGAAAATGCCGTGCTCGTCACCAAAGGGGTGCGCTTCGATCAGGACCAGAACTCCGCTTTCGACCAGACGGGGTTGGCCGTCCGACTGCGCAAGGAGGGGATCTGCCGGCTGTTCGTGGGAGGCCTCGCAGAGGACGTATGCGTGCTGGCGACGGTGCTGGACGGGCTGAAGGAAGGTTTTGAGGTCGTGCTGATCCAGGACGGCACCCGCCCCGTGACCCCCTCTGGAGGCCGCGAGGCGCGCCGGAAGATGCAGGAAGCTGGAGCGTGCCTTGAGCAGACGGATTGACCTCTTCCCAAGAGAGCGCGACGGCACCCGTTGGCCATCGCTGGCATGGCGGCCGCCCCGTCTGCGACGCTTGGCTTTCTGCACGGGGGCGCTCGTCCCGCTGCTCCTGTGCTTCCTTATCCTCACATCCTGCGGACCCCGGCCCATCCCTTCAGATCCCCTCACCCCGACAGAGCCGCCAGTGCACCTGCGGATCGCAGCCGTACCGAGCGGTGTGGCCCCACTGGAAGCGTGCCTGCTGAAGTACCAGGAACGGTACCCTGCCCTCTCCTGGGAATGGATCCCCCAGAGCGGGGAGCGTGCGCTGCGCGCCCTGGAAGAGGATCGAGCCGACCTTGCGCTGGTGGACCGGCCCATAGCCCAAAGCCCCACGGCGACACTCATGCTGCGTGCACCCGTGCTCATCGTCGTCCATCCGTCGAACCGTCTGGCCGACCTGAGCACTTCGGCCATCGCCGCGCTCTTTGGCGGACAGTACGAGGACTGGGGCCAGGTCGGAGGGGACACCGGTGCGGTGCACCTGTACGTTCCTCCGGAGTACGCCGGGGAGGCACGCGTCCTTACGGCCCAGGCGTTGGGAGGCCGGCCACTGGCGAGCGACGCTCTCGTCTGTATGACGCGGGAATCGCTTCTGGCTCGGGTAGCGCAAGACCCGCTGGGCATCGGCTTCACGCCAGGCACCGCAACTCCCGCAGGAGTGCGCACACTGCGCGTGGATGGGTGTACGCCGGAACAGCAGTGCTACCCGTGGTGGCTGGGATACTGGCTCGTTTGGAAGCCGGATCTCGAGGAGGTCTCCCTCCGCGCCGTGCGGACCGCTTTGGCTGGCTGTCCGGAGGCCCCGGGACGCTAGCCGTCGTCATCCCTATTCTCCAGGGAACGGAGCTCCACGCGGGCACGCCAGATCTGGATGGTATGACAGCGGGAACAGGTCACCCAGATCTCCGCACTTCGGACGGGGACCGTATATCGGTCCACCGCCTCGGGGCGTACCGTGAGCCCGCTTTCGTCCTGCCAGCCCAGCACGGCGCCACACGATTTGCAGTACCATGGTCGCGGACCGTCCACGGTTACCGTCCTTCCGGAGCTCCGTCTCCCTCCGGCACCGGCCCGGCCCTCCTGGGGTCCAGGCGCTGCAGCGCTGCCGCTTCCCGCTCCACGTCGGCCGACCATCCCAGTGCCTGAAACAGCTCCAGGCTCCGCCGGTAGCCATGACGGGCCCGATCCGGCATTCCCTGGATTTCTGCCAGCCGGCCGAGGTTGTGCCAGGTCGTGGCCAGCCCCGCGCTGTCCTCCAGTTGCTCCTCAAGGGTGCAGCACTTGTCCAGAATCTGCTCGGCCTGCCTCAGGCGTCCCATGCGCACGAGTACCGCGCCCAGGTTGTTGAGCGCCGTAACCAGTCCCT
>JBMFPK010000087.1:0-8959 GCA_049969155.1 Chloroflexia bacterium
GCAGGGCCTATGAGGAGGAAGAGGAGGAGGAGTTTCTCGAGGAGGAGCTCCTGGAGGAAGACGAGGAGCGCTGGTGATGCCCTGAACCGAGGAGGAACCGTTGGATATCAGCATTGAAGCCGTCAAAGAACTGCGCGCGCGTACCGGCGCCGGCGTGCTCGATTGCCGCAAGGCACTGGCCGAGGCGAAAGGCGATATGGAGGTTGCTGCACGCTTGCTGCGGGAGAAAGGCCTCGCCGAGGCCGCCAAGCGCGTGGGCCGCGAAGCACGGGAGGGCCGGATCGAGGTCTACGTCCATCCCGGAAACCGCGTGGCCTCGATGGTCGAGCTGAACTGCGAAACCGACTTTGTCGCGCGCACGGACGCGTTCATCCGGCTCGCCCATGATCTGGCCATGCAGGTCACCGCGACCAACCCGCGCTTCCTCTCCCCGGCGGATGTACCCCCGTCCGTGCTCGAAGAAGAGCGGGCGAACTACCTCAGCCAGATCGAGGGGAACAAGCCCCCTCACGTCGTGGAAAAGATCGTCGAGGGAAAGCTGCAAAAGTTCTACGAAGAAGTCTGCCTGCTCGAACAGCCGTTCATCCGGGACCCGGAGCGCAAGGTCAAGGACCTGGTTACCGAGGTTGCCGCCCAGGTAGGCGAGAACATCGTCGTACGCCGTTTCGTCCGGTTTGAGCTCGGTGCCTGATCGGCAGTCTCTGGGCTGGAGGCAGGGCTTCCTGCCCTCGATTCCTGGAGGATCGGATGCCCGAACCGAAATACCGGCGCATCCTGCTCAAACTGAGCGGGGAAGCCCTGATGGGGCAGGCCGGCTACGGGATCGATCCGGCCGTGGTCGACGCGCTGGCGGACGAGATCGAAAGCGCCCGCCGGCACGGTGTCCAGATCGCCATCGTCATCGGCGGCGGCAACATCTGGCGGGGCATCGGCTCCCTCGCTCAGGGGATGGACCGCGCGCAGGCAGATTCTATGGGCATGCTCGCCACCGTCATCAACGCCTTAGCCCTGCAGGACGCCCTGGAGAAACGGGGCTGCTTCACACGCGTGCAAACGGCCATCCGGATGGAAGAGATCGCCGAGCCCTATATCCGCCGGCGTGCCATCCGCCATCTGGAGAAGGGCCGCATCGTCATCCTCGCCGCCGGCACCGGCAACCCCTACTTCACCACCGATACGGCTGCCGCCCTCCGCGCCCTGGAAATCGAGGCCGACGTGATCCTCATGGCCAAAAACGGGGTCGACGGCGTCTACGACGACGACCCCCGCCGTAACCCGAACGCACGCCGGTTCGACCACCTCACGTTCCTCGAGGCGATCAACCGCCGTCTCCAGGTGATGGATTCCACGGCGCTGAGCCTGTGTATGGACAACCATATGCCGATCGTGGTCTTTGACGTGAAAGCCCCCCGAGGGATCGAGCGGATCATCCTGGGCGAGCAGGTCGGGACCCGGATCGACAACGGGGAAGCCGGGTGAACCCGCCCGTCTGACACGGGAACCGTCCTGTATTGGCTTCGGAACCGGGAAGGCGCAAAGGAGGCCCCATGGTCGAAGAGATCCTCGAAGATGCCCGTTCTCGGATGAAAAAGAGCCTGGAGGCGTTGCGCGAGGAACTGGTCACCCTGCGTACAGGGCGCGCCTCGCCGGCACTCGTCGAACACCTGCTCGTCGACTACTACGGTACGCCCACACCCCTCATCCAGATCGCCGGCATCACTGCGCCCGAACCGCGGCTCCTCGTCATCCAACCGTGGGACCTGAGCGCCCTGAAGAACATCGAGCGCGCGATCCTGACCTCGGACCTCGGACTCACCCCCACCACCGACGGCCGCGTGATCCGCCTGAGCATCCCTTACCTGACCGAGGAACGCCGCCGGGAGCTCGTCAAGCGCGTCAAGCAGCGGGTCGAAGCATGCAAGGTTGCCCTGCGGAACATCCGCCGCGAAGCGGTGGACGACCTGGAAGAGGCCAAGAAGGAGAAACGGATCAGCGAAGATGACCTCTTCCGGGCCAAAGACGACCTCCAGGAGCTGACCGAGGAGTTCTACCGTTTGGCTGACGAGATTGGCGCTGCCAAGGAGAAGGAGATCCTGGAGGTCTAGGAAGATCCGTATGACCGGGAGGAAGAAGGAGTCCGAGGGCGCAAACCGCCCCCGTCACATCGCGATCATCATGGACGGGAACGGCCGCTGGGCGCACAAGCGCGGCCTGCCCCGTCTGGCCGGCCACCGCGCAGGCACGGAGAACATCCGGCGCATCGTCCAAGCTTGTGTAGAGGAAGGGATCGAGGTGCTCACCCTCTACGCTTTCTCCACGGAAAACTGGCGCCGGCCGCAGGAGGAGGTCCAGGGGTTGCTGGGACTCCTGAACGAGGTGATCGAGCGCGAGACGGACGAACTGCATCGCAACGGGGTGCGCGTCTGCCACATCGGCCGCCTCGAAGGGCTTCCGGAACCGCTCCAGGCCAAGATCCGCTGGGCCGTGGAACGCACACGGGACAACACCCGAATGATCCTGAACGTCGCCTTCAACTACGGTGGTCGGGCAGAGATCGTCGATGCTTGCCGCCGCGCGATCGCCGCCGGCCTTGCCCCGGAGGAGGTGACCGAGGAACGGTTCGCCTCCTTCCTCTACACCGCCGGCTGCCCCGATCCCGACCTGGTGATCCGCACGGCCGGAGAGATGCGGCTGAGCAATTTTCTCATCTGGCAGTCCGCCTACAGCGAGTTCTACTCGACCCCGGTCCTCTGGCCGGACTTTGGCAAGGAGGACCTCCAGGCAGCCATCCAGGCTTACGGACAGCGGATCCGCAAGTTCGGCGGGCTGCGTTAGGGGGACGCGTGCTCCGAGTACGTTTCCTGAGCGCCCTGGTGCTCATCCCGCTCGTCCTGGTCGCCGTGGGCCTCGGCGGGGTATGGCTCGCCCTCTTGGTGGCCCTGGCCGTCGGGCTGGCGCTGACCGAGCTGTTCCAGCTCTTTGCTGCGGCCGGCTATCGTCCGGTACGCTGGGCCGGTTTCACAAGCGCGCTGTTCCTGTTCCTCGCCGTCTTTCTCGCGCACGACACCACGGGACTGCCGTTCTGTCTCTCCCCGGGGGTGGCGACCCCGGGGTTCCTCTTTCCCTACGATCGATTGCTGGGCAGCGCCCTGGCGGGCACGGTGCTCCTCACCCTCACCGCACAGCTACTGCGGCGGGATCGGGGCGGAGCGCTCACCGACTGGGCGCTCACGCTCGCGGGCCCGCTTTACGTCACCTGGCCCCTGTTGCACTTCCTCCTCCTCCGCAGGCTGGCGCAGCCGGAAATCTCACCACCCTTCTGGCGCGCGCTCCGTGGGCCGGCCCTGGGAGCAGGTGCATGGTGGATCCTTTACACCCTCGTGCTCGTCTGGATGTGCGACACGGCGGCCTACTTCGTCGGCATCCGCTGGGGACGGCATCGGATGAGCCCTTACGTCTCCCCCAAGAAGAGTTGGGAAGGTGCAGCAGCCGGCCTGCTCACGAGTATCGCTCTGGCCGTAGGCCTGGTGCCGGTCCTGGGCTTGCCCCTTCCCTACGGCCTGGCAGCACTCCTGGGTGCCCTTGTGGGCACGGTCGGGCAGGTGGGGGACCTTGCGGAGTCGCTCCTCAAGCGCCAGGCCGGGGTCAAAGATTCCGGCCGGCTGATCCCCGGCCACGGAGGCATGCTCGACCGCGTGGATAGCCTCCTCTTCGTCGCCCCGGCCGTCTACTACTTCCTCCAATGGACACTCCGCTGAAGCGGATCGCCATCCTCGGGAGCACCGGTTCTATCGGCCGCCAGACGCTCGAGGTCGTGGAGGCCAACCCTTCGCGCTTTGTCGTCTACGCCCTGGCCGCCGGCCGCGATGCCGCGGGGCTCCTGGACCAGGTGCTCCGCCTCCGGCCGACTCTGGCCTGCCTGGCGAACCCGGATGTTCCTGCAGGCGGCCTCCCTGTTCCCCTCCTGCGGGGCCAAGAAGGGCTGATCGCCCTGGCCACCCATCCCGAGGTGGACCTGGTGGTCGTGGCCACGCCCGGCGCAGCCGGCCTGGAACCCACCCTGGCCGCGATCCGCGCCGGCAAAGAGGTCGCCCTGGCGAACAAGGAAGTGCTCGTGATGGCCGGGGAGATCGTCACCGCGGAGGCCGCCCGCCACGGGGTCACGCTGCGCCCCATCGATAGCGAGCACAGCGCGATCTGGCAGTGCCTCCAGGGCGAAGAGCGCCGGGCCGTGGCGCGCATCATCCTTACCGCCTCCGGCGGCCCCTTCCGCGCCTGGCCCAAGGAGGCTCTGGCCCGGGTGACGCCCCAGGAGGCCCTCCGTCACCCGACCTGGCGGATGGGCCCCAAGGTGACCGTCGATTCGGCTACCCTCTTCAACAAGGGCATGGAAATCATCGAGGCGCACTGGCTCTTCGGGCTGCCCTACGGGCGCATCGAGGTGGTGGTCCACCCTCAGAGCGTCATCCATTCCCTCGTGGAGTTCTGCGACGGTTCGGTAAAGGCGCAGCTGGGCTTTCCGGATATGAGGCTCCCCATCCAGTATGCGCTGGGGTATCCCGAACGGCTTCCCACCCGCTACACGGCGCTGGATTGGAAGACGGCCGGCCCACTCACCTTCGAGGCCGTCGATACGGAGCGCTTCCCCTGCCTGCAGCTGGCCCGAGAGGCAGGAGAGCAGGGAGGAACCTACCCCGCAGTGCTCGCCGCGGCCGACGAGGTGGCCGTGGAACTCTTCCTTCAGGGACGTATCGCCTTTCCCGACATCCCTCGCTGGATCGAGGAGGCGCTCGCCGCGCACGAGCCCGCGCCCAGCCCGCTGGACCTGGAAGCCGTCCGTGGGGCGGATTCCTGGGCACGGGCGTTCGTCCGTTCGCGGGTGGGCGGATGAGCACGCCCCTAGCCGGTGCCGAACATCCGGTCTCCAGCATCCCCCAGCCCCGGAACAATGTACCCTTGGTCGTTCAAGGTCTCGTCCACCGCAGCGAGGTAGATCGGGATATCCGGATGGGTGCGCGATAGTCGCTCGACCCCCTCGCGCGAGCCGATCAACCCCACGAACTTGATCCGACGGGCCCCCCACCGCTTCAGGATGTCCACCGCGGCGACCGCGGAGCCTCCCGTCGCCAACATGGGATCCAGAATCAGGCAGACGTCCACGGTGGGGCTCACGGGCAGGCGGCTGTAATACTCCACCGGTTCCAGCGTGCGCTCATCGCGTGAAAGGCCGATGTGCCACACCTCGGCACCCGGGAGCATCTGCCAGGCGCCTTCCACCATGCCCAAGCCGGCCCGCAGGATGGGCACCAGTCCCACCGTCTCCGCCAGGCGATACCCCTGGGCCGGCGCAAGGGGGGTCACGACCTCCCGGGGTGCAAGGGCCAGGTCCATCGTCGCTTCGTACACGAGAAGGATGGCGATCTCCCGCACCAGTTCGCGAAACCGCTTCGGCTCCGTGTTCCGGTCGCGCAGGAGCGTCAGTTTGTGCTGTACAAGGGGATGGGAAGACACAAAGAGCAAAGAGGCACCTCCTTCAGCGGGCGGTCACCCCTTCCGTCGCATCCAGCTCCAGCGCGCGTCGGAGGGCGGAAAGCGCCACCTCCAGCATGCCATCGTCCGGAGGGCGTGTCGTGAGGTGCTGAAGGAAGAGCGCCGGGGCGAGGAGCATCCGCACGAACGGCCGTTCGGCGTGTCCGGCACCCAGGCGCATCGTTTCGTACGCCAGCGCCGCGACCACCGGCACGAGCAACACCCGCGACACCAGCCGCAGTCCGAAGGGCAGGGCGCCGAACGGCGCAAAGACGAGCACACAGAGCACCACGACGAGCAGGAGGAAGGCGGTCCCGCAGCGGGCGTGCGCCGTGCTGAAGGGGCGGATTGCCTCCACATCGAGCGGTGCACCGCACTCGTAGGCGTTGACCGCCTTGTGCTCGGCACCGTGGTAGGCAAAAACGCGCTTCAGGTCGGGCAGCTGCCCGATCAGCACAAGGTAGAGGAGCAGGATCCCGAGACGGATGAGCCCTTCCAGAAGGGTACGCGCCCACGGGGCGACGACTACGGGCTCCACCAGCCGGCTGAGGAGCAACGGCAACACGAAGAACAGCCCGATGCCGAAAGCAAGGGCGAGCACCAGCACGCCGACCACCCCGCCGCTTCCGATCTGCACCTGCGGATCTCCCACGGCCACATTCGCCGAGAAGGTCAGGGCGCGCACGCCCAGCCAGAGTGTATCCCACAGGGAATAGAGCCCGCGAAGGAACGGCCACCGCGCAAGGGAACGGGCCGCCGGGGGCAACGGTTCCTCGTAGTACACGATCTCCCCGGAAGGAGCCCGCACCGCTGCCACCATATGGCTGCGCCCCCGGATCATCACTCCTTCCAGGAGCGCCTGGCCACCGTAGTGGAAACGGCTCACCGTTCCGCCTCCGGGGTATAGCGCACCCATGTGTCGGGGGATTCGTACACTTCGACATAGGCCACGCGCACCGGTTCCCCGGAGAGCGCCTCGGCAAGCCAGCCGTAGATCGTCCGCGCCAGGTTTTCCGTGGAGGCGTTGATGTGGTCGAACGGCGGCACATCGTTGATGCAACGGTGGTCCAGCCGGCCCAGTACCTGCTCACGCAGCACCCGTTTCAGGACGGTAAAGTCGTACCCCAAATCGATCTCGTTCAGCTGGGCGGTTTCCAGCGCCACGATGACCTCCCAGCGATGGCCATGGAGCGCCTCGCACCGCCCCTGGTAGCCCCGCAGGTAGTGCGCGGCATCGAAATGGTCCCGCACGTGGATCCGGTACATTGGTTCCTCCTTCGGTCCCTAGGGCCGTTATGCTTTTTCGGGCCAGAGCGCCAGGGCGTTCCCTCCCAGGATGGCCGCCCGCTCGGCCACCTCCAGAGGCAACTCGGCCAGGTGCATGAGGTAGGTCCGCGGACGGACTAACGGGAAATCGCTTCCCAGGAGGATCTTGTGCGCTCCTACCATCTGTACCGCGACCTGGACGACACGCCAGCGGTAGAGGAACGGGGAAGCCGCGGTGTCGTAGAAGACGTTCTTCAGCGCCTGGGCGACCTCCGGCATCAGTTCGTAGAACGGCAGCCCGCCGCCCCAGTGGGCGCAGATGATGCGCAGCTCCGGGAAGCGTTCGGCCAGTGCGACAATCTGCTGAGGCTGGGTGCAACCCTTGCCCCGGTAGAGGTGGCCGACTGGCTCGCTCGCGTGGGTGAGGAGGGGCAAGTTCCGTTCCTGCAACAGCAGGGCCACCGGCTCGAGCAGCGCCTCGTCGGTGAGCGAGAAGCCCTGGCCGTCGGGCATCAACTCCCCCAGCCCCCGCAGCCCGGCGTCGAGCGCGCGTTCCAGCTCGCGAACGGCTTCCACGCCGGCCCGCGGCTGCACCACCGCCAGGCCGATGATCCGATCCGGGAAGCGGCGCACGCTCTCGATCAGGTAGTCGTTGTGGAACCGGCAAAGGCCCTGGTCCCGCCAGGCGAAGCCACAGGCGACGGCTCGGTCCACACCGTCGCGTTCCATCGCCTCGAGCAGGTCTTCCGCGGTCGCCATGCGCGCCCGCGGGTCTTCGTAGAGCAGGCCAAACCAGGGGTCGCGCTCGCGGAACGCCTCGCGTCGGGCACACACCTCCGGGGGAAAGATATGGGTATGGGCATCGACGATCATCTTCCATCCCCCCAGCCGACGACCAGCGCGATCGCGTGGCCGCGCTCGTGCGACAGGCTCACGGAAAATCCCGTCAGGCCCAGTTCGGCCGCTCGGGCCTGCGCGCGCCCGTGGAGGTACAGGAGCGGCCGGCCGCGCGCGTCCGGCAGCACCTCCACTTCCCGCCAGCCGACGCCCCGGAGGCCCGTCCCGAGCGCCTTCATGGCCGCCTCCTTCACGGCAAAGCGCGCGGCGAGTTCCGGAACCCGGCCCCGGCAGAAGGCCTGCTCGGCGGGCGTGTAGATGCGCTCGAGGAAACGCCGGCCAAAGCGGCGAAGCGCCTCTTCCACACGCGCGATCTCGACCAGATCCACCCCGACCTGCAACTCCATCGTCGTTCTCACACGCCTACGGCCGGCCCACGCCGTAATAGCGGAACCCCAGCCGGCGCATCTCCGACGGCTCGTAGATGTTCCGTCCGTCCAGCAGCACGGGCGTGCGCATCAGGTCCCGGACGCGCGCCATATCCAGCTGCTTGAACTCGTTCCACTCGGTGACCACAAGGAGCGCATCCGCCCCTTTGGCGACGTCGTAAGCGGTCGCGCAGTAGGTCACCCAGGGGAGGATCTCCTCGGCGCGGGGCATCGCGACCGGGTCGTAGGCCTTGACCTCGGCGCCCAGCTCGCGGATCCGGGTGATGATGGGGATCGAGGGGGCGTCCCGCATGTCGTCCGTGTTCGGCTTGAAGGAAAGCCCCAGCACGCCGACGGTCTTGCCAGCGATCCCCCCTGTCATCTCCACGAGCCGCTGCACGAACCTTCGCCAAGCGTCCTCGTTGATCTCCATGACGGCCTGGAGCAGCTGGGGATGGCAGTCGGCCTCCTCGGCCATATAGGTCAGGGCACGGACGTCCTTGGGGAAACAGGAACCTCCAAAGCCCACGCCCGCGTTCAAGAAGTGCGGCCCGATGCGTTTGTCCATGCCCATGCCCCGTGCGACCTCCTTCACGTCGGCGCCCAGCCGTTCGCAGATATGGGCGATCTCGTTGATGAAGGAGATGCGGGTAGCCAGGAAGGCGTTGGAGGCATACTTGATCATCTCCGCCGTGCGGAGGTCGGTGATGATCACCGGCGCGTTCAGCGGTGCGTGCAGTTCGGCGACCTTTTCCGCAGCCGCACGGTCCACGGCTCCGAGGACGATACGATCCGGATTGAAGGCGTCGCTCACGGCGGAGCCTTCCCGGAGGAACTCTGGGTTGGAGACGACCGCAAAGTTGGCCGGGTCGGTGTAGCGGCTGAGGATTTCTGTCACG